>JAYVGE010000053.1:0-2113 GCA_043772515.1 Flavobacterium sp.
ACTATTTTGTGAGGCATTTTTATAATGAGTAGTTATCATTGTTAATTTTTCAATTAACCCAATACTTCTTTTACTTTTTTTCCAATTTCAGCTGGAGAATCCACAACGTGAATACCGCATTCAGCCATGATTTTCTTTTTTGCTTCGGCTGTATCGTCAGTTCCACCAACGATTGCTCCTGCATGACCCATTGTACGACCTGCTGGAGCGGTAACTCCTGCAATAAATCCTACAACTGGTTTACGGTTACCGTCGGCTTTAATCCATTTGGCAGCATCTGCTTCCAACTGACCCCCGATTTCACCAATCATAACGATACATTCGGTTTCTGGATCATTCATTAATAATTCTACTGCCTCTTTTGTTGTAGTCCCAATAATCGGGTCTCCACCAATACCAATTGCAGTTGTAATACCTAATCCTTGTTTTACGACTTGATCCGCAGCTTCGTAAGTTAAAGTTCCTGATTTAGAAACAATCCCTACAGTTCCTTTTTTGAAAACAAAACCTGGCATAATACCTACTTTTGCTTCACCAGGAGTAATTATTCCAGGACAGTTTGGACCAATTAATCTTGCGTTTCTTTCTTTTACATAACTATTTGCTTTAATCATATCTGCTACCGGAATTCCTTCGGTAATAGCGATGATTACTTTAATACCAGCGTCTGCAGCTTCCATAATTGCATCCGCAGCAAATGCTGGTGGTACAAATATAATAGTAGTATCAGCTCCAGCTTGATCTACGGCATCCTTTACAGTATTAAAAACAGGAAGATCTAAGTGAGTAGTCCCCCCTTTTCCTGGAGTTACACCACCAACAACATTGGTACCGTACTCAATCATTTGAGAAGCATGGAAAGTTCCTTCACTTCCTGTAAAACCTTGAACAATTATTTTGGAATCTTTATTAACTAAAACACTCATGATATATATTTTATGTAGTTTTTAAATTTGTGATGCAAAAGTAAGGTTTTTGAAATTATTTCTTACCTCTTTTTTGTCAAAATAAATCAGGATAATTGACTCATTTGATAACCTCTGAATAATTTATTGTCTTTTACTTGCCAAATTGTTATAAAATGAGCCAATAACATTTCTTCTCTTGGATTTTCGATTGTTTTTACAAAATGAGAATAGCGTACAGAAATCAAATCGTCTTCGGCAATTATATGACTTATTCTCACTTTGGATCGAACGTAAGACCGATTTAATTCATTCGAAAATTCGACCAAAGCGTCAAAATTCATTTGAATAAAACCTTTACTACTGTTCCAATCTAAAATAACATCAGCATGTAAATATTCTTTCAATATTTGACTATCTATAAAAGCATCCGATTTATAAAATTTTTGAACAATCTCTTTTGCAGACATAATTACTTTAGTTTACTTAGAATTTCTGGAATTTTCTTGATATTCGCCAACTGCTTAAGTTTTTCTCTAGATTCTTGTATAGGAGTTCCAAAATACGATTTTCCGCCTTCTACCGATTTTGTGACTCCAGTTTGTCCCATAATTACTGCATTGGCTCCTATTGTTATGCCACTTGTGGTACCTACTTGCCCCCAAAGAGTTACTTCGTCTTCGATAATTACGCACCCCGCAATACCTGTTTGCGAAGCAATTAAACATTTTTTTCCAATCACAGTGTCATGACCAACATGCACTTGATTGTCTATCTTTGTTCCTTCTCCTATAATAGTATCGCCTGTTACCCCTTTGTCTATCGTACAAAGCGCACCAATACCTACATTGTCCTTAATTACGACTCTTCCTCCTGAAACTAATTGATCGAAACCATCGGCTCTTTTTTTGTAATAAAAAGCATCTGCACCAATAACAGTTCCGGCATGAATAATTACATTGTCGCCAATTATAGTATGATCATAAATAGCAACATTGGCATGAATTAAGCAATTTTTTCCAATAACAACGTGATTTCCAACAAAAGCATTGGGTTGTATTACCGTTCCGTTTCCTACTTTGGCAGAAGCCGAAATGGCAAGATTTGAGAATTGAAAAGGCTTAAAATAATTTGTTAATACATTAAAATCTCTAAAAGGATCATCGGAGACTAACAATGCTTTACCTTCTGGACAAACTACATTTTTG
>JAYVGE010000054.1:0-5040 GCA_043772515.1 Flavobacterium sp.
TTAGCTATAAAAAATGTACCAGTAATCGAAGTTACAATCCAAAACCAACATTAGACTTAGAAAAAGTAAAGGAAGCCGCCGAACTAATCAATAATTCAAAAAAACCATACATTATTTTTGGTCAAGGAATTATTCTTGGCGAAGCCGAAGCGTTACTAAAAGAATTAGTTGAAAAATCGGGAATTCCTGCTGCTTGGACCATTTTGGGTCTTTCGGCATTGCCGACAGATCATCCGTTAAATGTAGGAATGGTAGGAATGCACGGTAATTACGGCCCCAATGTATTGACTAATGAATGCGATGTTTTGATTGCACTCGGAATGCGTTTTGATGATCGCGTTACAGGAAATTTGGCTACGTATGCCAAACAAGCCAAAGTAATACACTTAGAAATTGATTCTGCTGAGATCGATAAAAACGTAAAAACTACCGTTGCTATTCTAGCAGATGTAAAAGAATCGTTGACAGCTTTATTGCCTTTAATCAATGCTAATTCGCACCAATCTTGGCACAATGAGTTCAAGATAAAATATCAAATCGAGTTAGAGACCGTTATAAACGACGAATTAAATCCCAAAAAAGAAGGTATTTCTATGGGAGAAACTATCGAAATGATCAATAAACACTCCAAAGGAGATGCAATAATTGTTCCTGATGTGGGACAACACCAAATGTTTGCCTGTCGTTACGCCAAATTTAATACTACAAAAAGCAGTATCAATTCGGGGGGGCTAGGTACGATGGGGTTTGCTCTTCCAGCGGCAATTGGTGCCAAAATGGGAATGCCAGAACGCGAAGTGGTAGCCATTATTGGAGATGGTGGTTTTCAGATGACCATTCAAGAATTGGGAACTATCTTTCAAACAAAAGTTCCTGTCAAAATTGTAGTGTTGAATAATGAATTTTTAGGAATGGTGCGTCAATGGCAGCAATTGTTTTTTGATAAAAGATATGCATCAACAGAAATGACCAATCCTAACTTTATAGCTATTGCCGAAGGATATTATATTAAAGCCAAAAAAGTAACCAAAAGAGAAGATCTCGATGCCGCTGTTGCCGAAATGATGGCTTCAAAAGAATCGTATTTTCTAGAAGTTATGGTCGAAAAAGAAAACAATGTATTCCCAATGATTCCAACAGGAGCTTCGGTTTCTGACATCAGATTGAATTAAATAGGTTTCAGAATTCAGAGTTCAAAATATAGAAATAAAAATCAAGAAGTTCAAAACATAGATTTGTAAAATCCCTTTTTAAAGTATGACTCCCCTTCCTTAGGAGGGAATCGAAGGGAGGATTAAACAAAAAAAACATGGAAAATAAAACATTCACCATTTCTGTTTATTCAGAAAACAACGTCGGCTTACTCAATAGAATATCCGGTATATTCTTAAAGAGACACATCAACATACTAAGTTTAAATGTCTCAGAATCAGAGATCGAAAACGTATCTCGCTTTATCATTGTAGTGAACACCACCGAAAAATGGGTGCAAAATATTGTTGGTCAAATCGAAAAGCAAATCGAAGTTATCAAAGCGTTTTATCATGTAGATGAAGAAACTATTTTTTTAGAAAATGCTTTATTCAAAATTGAATCAGGTCTATTATTTGATGAAAAACAAATTCAGAATATTATAAAAGAAAGCAATTCAGAAATTGTTACCGTAGCAAGAGACTTCTTTGTAATCTCAAAATCAGGAAGACGAGCAGAAATTACAGAATTATACAATAAATTGAAACCTTTCGGAATTATGCAATTTGTGCGTTCTGGTAGAATATCTGTTTCTAAAGAAAAAATGGAGATTTCGAGTCTGTTAGAAGGATTAAGGTAATTCAGAAAGAAACCTGAAAAATATTTCTTCAAAAGTTAAAATTTTAAACATTAAAATTACACATTCATTAAACATAAAAAAAATGGCAAATTATTTCAATTCATTACCACTTAGATTGCAATTAGAACAATTAGGCGTTTGCGAATTCATGGATCAATCCGAATTTGTAAACGGAATAACAGCACTAGCTGGAAAAAAAATAGTTATTGTCGGTTGCGGAGCTCAAGGTTTGAACCAAGGTTTGAACATGAGAGATTCGGGTTTAGATATTTCGTATGCCTTACGTGCCGATGCTATTACAGAAAAAAGGGCTTCTTTTAAAAATGCTACCGATAATGGTTTCAAAGTAGGTACCTACGAAGAATTAATCCCAACAGCAGATTTGGTTTGTAACCTTACGCCAGACAAACAACATACTGCGGTGGTTAGAGCGATTATGCCTTTGATGAAAAACGGTTCTACTTTGGCTTATTCTCATGGTTTTAATATTGTCGAAGAAGGAATGCAGATTCGTAAAGACATTACTGTAATTATGTGTGCTCCAAAATGTCCCGGATCTGAAGTTCGAGAAGAATACAAAAGAGGTTTTGGTGTACCAACCCTTATTGCTGTTCACCCAGAAAACAATCCGAACGGAGTCGGTTTTGAACAAGCAAAAGCCTATGCTGTTGCTACTGGAGGTCACAAAGCAGGAGTTTTGAACTCTTCATTTGTAGCCGAAGTAAAATCGGATTTGATGGGAGAACAAACCATTCTTTGTGGAATGTTGCAAACAGGGTCTATTTTGTGTTTTGACAAAATGGTCGAAAACGGAATCGAGCCAGCGTATGCTTCCAAATTAATTCAATACGGTTGGGAAACCGTAACTGAAGCTTTGAAACACGGAGGGATCACCAATATGATGGATCGTTTATCAAATCCTGCAAAAATTGAAGCCTATGAATTGGCAGATGAATTAAAAGACATTATGCGTCCGTTGTTTCAAAAACACATGGATGATATTATTTCTGGTGAGTTTTCAAAAAACATGATGATTGATTGGGCAAATGACGATGTCAATCTATTGACTTGGAGAGCGGCAACTGCCGAAACAAATTTTGAAAAAACAGCTCCAACTACAGCCGAAATTTCTGAACAAGAGTATTTTGACAATGGAGTATTAATGATTGCAATGGTAAAAGCGGGAGTAGAATTGGCTTTTGAAACCATGACACAATCAGGTATTATTGAAGAATCGGCTTATTACGAATCGTTGCACGAATTGCCATTGATTGCCAACACAGTAGCTAGAAAAAAACTATACGAAATGAATAGAATTATCTCGGATACAGCAGAATATGGTTGTTATTTGTTCGATCATGCTTGCAAACCTTTATTGCTTGATTTTATGAAAACAATTGATACCAACGTAATAGGAAAGCCTTTTTCGACTTCTAATAGTGTAGAAAATGCAGTACTTATTGCTGTAAACAACAGCATTCGTCAGCATCCTATCGAAGAAGTTGGAACATGGTTAAGAGAATCGATGACTGCAATGAAAAAAATAGGATAATAAAATTAGGTATTACCACACATGAGGGTGTGCTGGAATTTGCACGTAGGTATTAATTTCATGCTATTTTGAATTAGTTAGCATAATAAAAATGGGATTCAATGGGTGCATATTTCATTCACTTAACTTCGAACAACTTCAGACGTTAAGTGAAGTAATCCCTAATGAATTATTCAAAGTGCAAAAAAAATCAGTAATTCTAAATGTTTGGAGAATATTACAATACATAAAAATCGGAATATTTAGACTACCATCACCACCAAAATGTTTACTTATTAGGTGTTATTAATTGTTTGAAATGGAGCTGATAATTTTGATTATTATTAAAAGACGAGATAGATTTTCTATCCCGTCTTTTTTTTTTGAAATACAATTAGTAAAAATATCGTTATTTTAGGGTATTATCAATAAATTTATATTAAAAATAAATTTAGAGTAATTTTAAATACTAATTTTTAAAGTATATTACTTTAAAATTCAATTACGTTTTAATATATTTATCAAAAAAAAGAAAAAAAGAAATGAGTTATTATAAAATAGAAAATTTAGAACAATATTTTAAGCATTATAATAAATCGGTACGGGAGCCAAGAAAATTTTGGGGCAAAATTGCTGAAGAAAATTTTACGTGGTACCAACCCTGTGAGAAAGTTGTCGATTTTAATATGGCTGAGGCCGAAGTAAAATGGTTTGTTGATGCGAAACTGAATATTACCAAAAACTGTATCGATAGGCATTTGGCAAAAAGAGGAGAGAAAACAGCTATTATTTTTGAACCCAACGATCCGAACGAAGAAGCTTTACACATCACATACAATCAGTTGTACGAACGTGTTTCTAAAATGGCGAATGTCCTTAGAGAACAAGGAATAAAAAAAGGAGATCGTGTTTGTATTTATTTGCCAATGATTCCAGAATTGGCGGTAGCTGTTTTGGCATGTGCGAGAATCGGAGCGATACATTCGGTTGTGTTTGCAGGGTTTTCGGCTTCTGCTGTAGCTTCTAGAATAAATGATAGTGAATGCAAAATGGTAATAACTTCTGATGGAGGATACCGTGGTAACAAAACCATAGATTTGAAAGGGATTATTGATGAAGCTTTGGAGACTTGTCCTTGTGTGACTAATGTTTTGGTAGTCAAGAGAACTAATTCTGAAGTAAAAATGCAAGAAGGTCGTGACCAATGGTTGCAACCGCTTTTGGATACCGCATTAAATAATAATGTCGCCGAAATAATGGATGCCGAAGATCCTTTGTTTATATTGTACACTTCAGGTTCTACCGGAAAACCAAAAGGAATGGTTCATACCACCGCTGGTTATATGGTTTATACGGCTTATACTTTTAAAAACGTATTTAACTACGAAGATAATGATATTTTTTGGTGTACTGCGGATATCGGCTGGATTACCGGGCATTCCTATATTTTATACGGTCCTTTATTAAATGGGGCTACTACCGTAATTTTCGAAGGAGTACCATCCTATCCGGATTATAGTCGCTTTTGGCAAGCAATAGAAAAGCATAAAGTAACCCAATTCTATACTGCACCTACGGCCATTCGCGCCTTGGCAAAAGAAAGCTTAGAATACGTACAGAAATACCAATTAGAAACCTTAAAAGTTATTGGTTCTGTTGGTGAACCAATAAATGAAGA
>JAYVGE010000055.1:0-5039 GCA_043772515.1 Flavobacterium sp.
GGTTGGTTGCATTGGATTTGTAAACCGATACATCAATCCCTAATCTACTCTTAAAAAAACGCAACTCAGCACCAAATTCAGTTGATTTAATCAACTCACTTTTTACATTTGGATCTAACAAAACGTCATTTCTAGAAGCAGTTGTATTACCATTAGGATCTTTATCTATTTTATAAACATTAATTAACTTATAAGGCTCCAGATCATTTCCTACCGATGCATAACTAGCTCTCAATTTACCATAACTAAACCAGTCTGGCAGACTCTTATTCATGGTCGCTAACATGTCGGTAAACACATACGAAAGACTTACCGATGGGTAAAAGAAAGAACGGTTTTCCTTGCTTAGTGCAGATGACCAATCATTTCTAAAAGTAGCATCTAAATATAAATAACCATTATAATTAAGTTGAGCGGAGCCAAAAACGGAATTAATTGATTTTTTACTATAAAGTTCATCTACTTTTGGATTACCTATAGCGTTCTTTATTGTAAATAAATTTGGTACTTCCAACAGACTTGCATTAGCATTTAAAGAAGATGATTTACGTGCCATCAAGTTCCCTCCAAGAGTAGCCATACCTCCAAATTTACCTATAATATTATCCTTTTTGGCTATCAATAAAGCTTGGTAATTTGTTTCGGTAAAAGTACCTTTTCCTACACTATAACTACCTGTAGCAACCAAAGGACTCCCTGCGTAAGTTTTTGTATTAGAGTTGTTAGTATACATATCGGCACCCGCTTTGATTTCGGCATTTAACCAGCTTGTAATATCATATTTTAGCGAAGCATTCATCATAAAACGATCTCTAACATCCTCGTTAAGATTGTACGCTCTAGCCCAATAAGGATTAATTCCACTCCCACTTCCTAGCCAAATCATTTTACCATCAGCATTTATAGATTCCCTAAATTGGGTAATATCGAGTGATCTTGGAAAATTATTCAATAAGAAAAATGGGTTAGAACCATTAGGACCTCCAATTGTTCTGTTATTTGCTTTGGCATTAGTATATTGAACTTTGGTATCAACCGCCCAACGATCTCCTTGGCCAAATTTAGATACCGCTTTTGCCAATATGTTGGTTCTGCCCAATTTAGCTCCAGGAATCATACTGAGGTCCTCCATACGATTGAAAGAGGTGTAAATAGATGTTTTTTGAACCGATTGTTGAAACGAAACACTGTTATTTTTAGTTATTCCGCTTCCGCTAAAATAGTTTCCAACATTATCACGAGAAGCCAAACTATCCGTTTTTCCGTCCCAATTTACAACAGTTTGTCCTGCAATTTTTGGTCCCCAACTTGAGCCAGAAAGTCGATCAAATGCGCCACCACTACCTTGACCAAAATCACTTTGCTGTTTAGGTCTGGTAAAAATAGTTTCAAAACCAACAGAAGAGATAAACGTAATTCCCAATCCTTTTTGCTTTCTACCCGTTTTGGTTGTAATCAGAATTACTCCATTACCTGCTCTTGATCCATAAAGCGCAGCAGCAGATGGCCCTTTTAGTACCGAAAGGCTTTCTATGTCTTCCGAATTTAAATCCGAAATACCATTTCCCATATCAAGGCTTGGAACCCAATAGTCATTATTTGCAGCACCTGTAAAATTGTCCATAGGCACTCCATCAACAACAATCAAAGGCTGGTTATCCCCTGTCAAGGAATTAAACCCTCTCAAAACCAATTTTGAAGATCCTCCTGGGCCAGCACTAGAACGAACAACCTGTAGACCAGCTACTTTACCAACAAGTGCATTCGCCAAATTAGGTTCTCTTGCTTCCACCAGACTTTGCCCTTTTATCTCCTGAACAGCATAACCTAACGACTTTTTTTGCTTTTTTATTCCAAGAGCTGTAACAACCACTTCACCCAATTCTTGAGTATCCAAAGCAAGTAAAACACTTACTTTATCATCATTTTCGGTTACTGCAACTGATTTTGAGGTAAATCCGATTGAGGATATCGATAAAGTAAAATTCCCTTTTGGAACTGTCATTACAAAATGTCCGTCTGAATCTGTTATTGTACTAATGGATTTCCCTTTTACCTTTACGGTAGCAGAAACAATACCTTTGTTTTCTGCATCTGCGACTACGCCTGTTATGGATCGGTTTTGTGCTACTGCTCCAAAAGAGCTAAGCATTACCATCGCTAACACTGCTAAAATACGTTTCATAAGCAATTGTTTTAGTTTGTTTTTGGTTTTGTTTTAGTTAAATATTAATAGAAAAATAAGAACTCCATTTTTGTTTATAAAAAATAGACGACTCCGAAAATTAGTTACATTTGTTAAATCTCAACAAACTAAATCGTTTTAGTAAATTAATAAAAAAACACAAGCCCTATCAAGCTTAAAAAAAGGTATGCTTCTAAACCGACTCCCGGAGAATCAAAGTACCTTTTTGCATTACTTTTTCTATTCTTGAAAGTTTTTGATCATTCATTTGACTCATCAATAAACCGACTGCTTTTTTTGCCATTATTTCAATCGGTTGCGCAACAACAGCTATAGCAGGTGTATGCAATCGAAAACTATCATGATCATCAAAACTAATAACGGATAAATCTTTTGGAATTTGTAAGCCCATTTTACGAAAAGCCTGCAAACCTGCTAATCCCATATAATTGGCTAAAAATAACACCGCATCACAATCGCTATTGACCTCAAAAAATTGAATAATATCGGCTATTTTGTGCTCTTCGCTTTTTAAATACGCTAAGCGAAGTATTTGAGATTCATTATAAATACCTGCTTCCTTCATCGCTGTTTCGTAGCCGCTTTGTCTTAATTGCATCTGAATCATTTCTGAAGTATTATTGACCAAAGCTATCTTTTTACAGCCCTTTTCTATCAGAAATTGAGTCGCAGAATACGCTCCCTCAAAATTATCCATAACAACATGACTTACCTCTTGATCTGCAAAAAACCTATCTATTAGTACAACTGGCATCTGTAATTGCAAAAGATGGTCAATACTTTTTTCTAGTTTTTCTGTTGGTGTAACAATAAACCCATCTACATTGGCCTGAAGCAAACTCTGTATCAATTCTGCAGATCGAGCATCGTCGCTACCCGTACTACAATAAAAAACTCTATAACCCAATAACCTAGCTTCTTCTTCTATTACCCTGGCCACTTCCGAAAAAAATTGATTCGAAATATCTTCTACAATTAGCCCGATAGATCTTGTCTTTCCTGTTCGCAAACTACTAGCCGTAAGGTTAGGTTTATACTGCAACTTCTCGGCAACCTCTTTTACTTTCTTGATAACTGCCATGCTAATACCCATTTTTTCACCCTTACCATTTATAACAAAAGATACTGTAGAAATAGAAACTCCAGCTTCTATGGCAATATCTTTGATGGTAATTTTTTTCATCTGACGTGTTAATTATGTATTAAACTGTTGTTAATTCTGGCACAAATATAATTAAAAACAATTACAAAATCGTTTTAGTAAATTTATTTTTAAAAGAATCGTTTTTTTATCGTTAATAGAAAGCTAATAACTACTAATAATTGAGTATTTGTTGAATTATTCTGTGTCACCTCAAATAAAGAAACAAAGTGACAAACTTCTTAATTTTAAGGAAATTTATACTTTTTAGGAAATAAAAATTTCTAAGATCGAAGCATTTCCTTTCAAAAAGTAGCGATCTATTGCTGCAGGAATCAAAATAGTGTCGCCTTTTGAATAGCCAAATTTAATCGTGTTGTATTCTAGCTCAAAAGAACCTTCTACACACATATAAACCGTAAATGTTTTTCTGGTTTTTTCTACAGCAACAATCCCGTCTAACGGAATAAAATTAGTGGTAAAATAAGGACATTCTACAATCGAATTAGATTGATTGATAGTCTTGCTGTACCTTTTACGGGTCTCAATCACATTGTAATTGATGGCTTCCAAAGCCAGATCGACGTGTAACTCTCTTTTATTTCCTTGTGCATCAACTCTATCAAAATCGTACAAGCGATAGGTAATGTCTGAAGTTTGTTGAATCTCGGCTATAAGAACTCCCGCCCCGATGGCATGAACGGTCCCTGCCTCTAGAAAAAAAACAGCTCCTTTTTTGGCAGGAACAGCATCCAAAACAGAAAGTAACGTATTGTCTTTTACATTTTTAAGATAAGAATCGGCATTCGTTTTTTCTTTGAAACCAACGAGAATTTCTGCCACTTCATCGGCTTGAACAATATACCACATTTCGGTTTTTCCGAAAGAATTGTGTCGCCTTTTCGCCAATTCATCGTTGGGATGTACCTGAATTGAAAGAGCTTCCCGAGCATCCAAATACTTAAAAAGCAACGGGAATTGGTTACCAAACCGAGCATGTACTTCCGTTCCCAATATTTCGTTTGGGTGGGTATTAATTATCTCCGTCAATGTTTTTCCTTTTAGTACTCCACTTGCAATACGACTCACATCTCCTTCTACGGTCGACAATTCCCAACTCTCTCCTGTTATTTTGGACGCAATGGGTTTATCGAGAATAGTTTTGAGTTTTTCGCCACCCCAAATTCTTTCTTTTAGAATAGAATCAAACTGTAACGGATAAATTTCTATACTCATATCTTCATACTTGTTGTTAATACTATTTTAATTATTTTTTTAGCCCCTACTTTCACGAATGTACACAAATCCAAGGTTAATAAGACAAACTCATTTTACCAAAGAATAAAATTATTCTTTGATGAAGGTTTTGAAAGATTTACTAATACATATTTTGATTGTTTTTTTGTTAAAGATTAAAAAAAAAATCATTTAGGACTCTGACAAAGAGTTGCTAACAAAAAAAAGGAGTGACTAAAGCCAAGATGTATAAAAAATGGATTTTTGAAAAAAGTTAAATAGAATTTTACGCGTATTATTAAAATATTTGCGAGACTATTTTTAACCATAACTAACTATTATTCAAGTTGTTGTCAACAATCAGTTTAGCATCAAAGTCACTTCTTGGTTTAAATCGAGTTCAGTATCATGATCAAAAAAAATTACTCTTCTATCAAAAACAGCTTTAATCAAATA
>JAYVGE010000056.1:0-2111 GCA_043772515.1 Flavobacterium sp.
ACCAGGGAAAAGAGAAATGTTTCGCGCTAGTAAGGGGCTGATTATGTTTGGATTGTTCTTTTTTGAAATTATAATAAAATAAAAAAAGTCTAAATTGTAAGTTAAAGTTGAAGGTACTATTTAATAAAACATGTACATTTACTTCACGTTAAAAAGAAGGTATAATTTCCCTAAATCGTAGTTTATTATGTCAAAAATAATGTTTGATTACACCAAATCTATATTAGAAAGAGTAAGTTTCGAACCCATGCTTTTTTGTAGAGAATTAGAAAAAGCTATTAGAACCTTGTTGCCTTATGAGCTAGAACAATTGCACGAGTGGTTGTTGCAGTACACTTTCGAAAAGCCAGAATTAAAGCAGTGTTTGCTGATTGTTAATCCATAAAAAAAAAGGAACCGTGATGGTTCCTTTTTTATTTTATATGACAGTTACGAAGCTTCTTTTTTATTTTTTTTGAAGTGGACTCACTATTTGAACATTCTGAAAAACAATAGCTCCTTTTACAACACCAGCAATGGTGGTTCTTAAGGCGTCTATAATTTGTATTTTTAATTCGCTTTTTGGATAAATCAAGCTGACTTCGCGTGCTGGTTTAGGTTCTTTAAATTGGCGGAGTTTTGTCTTGTCCGAATCCTTTAAATCTAAAGTATGCAAATAGGGTAGGAGTGTTGTTCCTAGTCCTTCATCGGCAAGTTTAATTAATGTTTCAAAACTACCGCTTTCTATCTGAAAAGATTTTGGAGTACTTTCGCTATTAGTTTTGCATAAATTTAATATTCCATCTCGAAAACAATGACCATCTTGTAATAGTAATATTTCATTTAAGTTTAGGTCAGATACTTCGATTTCTTCTTTCTGAAAATTATGGTGATTTTCTGGAATATAAGCTACAAATGGTTCAAAATACAACACGATTTCTTTTATCTTTTCGTCTTGCAATGGTGTAGCGGCAATAGCGGCATCGAGATGTCCGTTTTTTAATTTTAGTATAATCTCATCGGTATTCAATTCTTCGATAAGTAACTTTACTTTGGGGTATTTGTTTATAAAATTACTAAGGAACATGGGCAATAAGGTAGGCATAATAGTCGGGATTATTCCCAGTCTAAATTCGCCACCAATAAATCCTTTTTGCTGCTCTACAATATCCTTAATCCTATCGGCTTCATTGACTATATTTTTGGCTTGGTTTACAATTTTTTGCCCAATTTCTGTGAGTTGTATTGGTTTTTTGCTTCGGTCAAAAATTAGAATACTCAATTCGTCTTCTATTTTCTGAATCTGCATACTCAAGGTTGGTTGTGTTACAAAACACTTTTCGGCAGCAAGCGTAAAATTTTTATGTTCGGCAACAGCCAATACGTATTGTAGTTGTGTTATAGTCATGATGATAGTATTATTTGATGCAAATATAAAAACTATCAATTTAATTTATGACTGTTGGCGGTTTTTTATTGTAATTTTATTCAAAATAAAAACGATATGAAACAAAATACATTAGGATTACCCGTAAAAGAGACAGAAAGTATTGTTGTCGAATTGAATACACTGTTGTCGAATTTTCAAGTTTATTATCAGAATTTAAGAGGTTTACATTGGAACATTAGAGGCAAACGTTTTTTTGATTTGCACCTAAAATTCGAAGAATTATACAATGATTCTCAACTAAAAATTGATTTGATTGCAGAACGGGTTCTTACTCTAGGCGGTAGCCCTTTGCATACTTTTGACGATTATGTCAAAAACAATCAATTGCCGATAGGAAAAGATATTTCTAATGATGAAATGGCAATTCGATTGATTGTGACATCATTGTCTTATTTATTGAAAATTGAACGAAAAATTCTTGTAGATGCTGCCACGATCAACGACGAAGGGACCAGTTCTATGATGAGTGATTTTATAGTAGAGCAGGAGAAAACGATCTGGATGATGAATGCTTGGTTAGAAGAAACGCTATAAACGTGTTGTGCCTTCTGAATATAAAGCCAAAATGAGATAGATTTTATTTTGGCTTTTTGATATTGTTAAAATTACATTAATATAGGACGATTTATTTTTAATTAATAGGATTATCACTTATTTTTGCCGAAATGAAATTTGCTGTAAA
>JAYVGE010000057.1:0-2110 GCA_043772515.1 Flavobacterium sp.
GATATCAATTAATTCATCAAAATTAAGATCTGTTAATTCTAAAATATTTTCCATTTTTTAATATTTAAAATTGTTAATAAATCAAAAGGCATCTAAAAAGCCTTTTACATAATCACCTATTGCATGACCAATATCATAAAGTGTTCCGTGATGACCACCACTAATGTCCATCATCTCGTTTACTGTTAATTCTATCATTTCATACTAAATTAATTGATAGCCAAAAGCAGATAAAAATCCGTCTATTAAATCTCTAAGTTGATGTCCGCCAGGTGCGCATTCCCAACAACCCCCATCAACTTCTTGTACCTCTTGAGCATTTAGCTCTACTAAATTCAAATTTTCTAAATTCATAATTTCTTGGTTTTAAAATGTTAATTATTTTTTGGTTTAACAAAATAATGGTCTCGAGAACTTTTTTGTTACTGCAAATTAAAGAGAGTTCCGTCTAATAAAATTGGACGGAAGCTAAAACCACCAAAAATTTCTGTTTCTTCATCATCAACTATTATTTTTAGAGAACAGCGCAATTCTAATTCAAAAGGAACAGCATAATAAAAACTTTCTTTTTTCTTACAATATTTTATCGGAGCGCCCAAATTTTTAAGATACACCAATTCATTGTACAATTGACTACGACAAATATGCATTTTACTAGCAAAAAAAGCAGGAGTTCCTGTTTTTTCATCACTAATTAATTGATGTATCTTTTTTATCCGTTCTATTTGTTTAATGAAATTCATTGCATATATTATTCATTAAGTCCTAACATAACATACCTAAAATTAAAAAAAACATCAGTCCCTTTTTGATATATTATTGATTAACAAATAATTAATCGTCAAAAAGCAATTAAATCCGACAAAAACGACCTCTCTGTTTGTAATTAATTATTTTTCATACAGAAAAAAGCCATCAAATTCACTTATTTTTTAACTAATACCATTTAAACTTTAAAAATACTGTAAAAAGCTCTAATGTAAAAAACATACCCTGTAATAGATTTTATCAAGTCTAGTTTATTTATTATACCATTTAAGTTTAGAATATACCGTAATAAAACATTCTTTTTTCCTTTCTTTTTCAAAATAAAAACAAACCGTAACCATGTTATGCTCGATTTTTCTTTTTTAAATAAAGAAAAAAATCTCTATTTTATTTTACAGTAAATTCTAAACTTAAATGGTATAATTGGTCTATTATCCTGCAAAATTTAATTAATTTTACGACATCAAACAAAACAAACAATGCTAAAACACTTTTCGCTTCAACTTGTATTGCTATTGGCTTTACTGGTTTCTAGTTGCTCTACAACCAACAAAATTACAGCACTAAAGCCCGAACCCGACGATGCAAGTCCTTTGGTTTACGAAAACACATCCTCTTACATCAATTTACCCATTAGCATAAAACTAAAAGATATTGAAAACCAAACCAACACACTACTCAATGGTTTGATTTATGAAGATACCAACATCGACGATGACGACATCGAAATGAAGGTTTGGAAACAAGCGCCGATTACTATCACGAATGATAACGGAACTACTGGAGAAAAAATAAAAACCGTTTTCCCTTTAAAAGTATGGGTCAAATACCGAATAGGCACCAAGACAATGGGAGTTTCGCTATACAAAACTCAGGAATTTAACCTGAACGGTGTAGTAACGCTGTTAAGTAATGTGGGTTTGACCAATTGGAAATTGAATACCAAAACAGAACTCAAATCATTGGACTGGAAAGAAAGTCCGAGCATGTTGGTTTTTGGCAAAAACGTTCCTGTTACTTATCTTATCAATCCTGCGGTAAGTCTTTTTAGAAGTAAAATCGAGAAGAAAATAGACGAATCCATATCCAAATCAATGGACTTCAAGCCGCAGGTTCTAGCAGCATTAGAAAAAATATGCACGCCTTTCTTGATGGATGAAACCTATCAAAGCTGGCTTAGAATCGTTCCTGTAGAAATCTATTCTACCGAAGCAAAATTAAACAAAGATGCTTTCTTACTACAAATGGGAATGAAATGTACCATGGAAACCATTATTGGTCAGAAGCCAGAATCGAAATACAATGCCTCTAGAATACTACTGAAACCCGTAACAAAAATTCC
>JAYVGE010000058.1:0-2106 GCA_043772515.1 Flavobacterium sp.
TCTTTTTACGGGGTTGCAATACAATCATTTACGATTGGGACTCGCTTATGATTTAAATACGTCCAAAATTGGAAAAACAGGTGGTATCTATGAACTTTCGTTGACCTATCAATTTAATTTGGATGTCAAGTGTTTCGATTGCCCTAACTATACCGGAAAATAAATAGTAAGGTAGTACACCTAAGTCCGAATTTGAAAATACTTGTTTTCGGCTTTTGTATCACGACTCCGAAGTTGGGAGACTACTTAGAATTTGAACCTAGTTTGGGGGTAAAATTTATTGCTAGTTTGCGTTTATTAGTGTTCACGAGTGGGAGGCTGGCGCTAGCAAAGGCGAACGGAATTTTGTAGTCGAAAGATAAACAACATATAACCCTCCAAAAGTTGTGAATGATTTTATGACACTTTACGTAGGAGTGACTGTTATGCGGTCGACTTTCTTTTCTTTTGTCCCTTTTTTAAGTAGTTAGTATTACTGTAATATAAACAGTTATGTTCTAAAAAGTGGTGTGATGTAAAACTTTAATTATTTTCCATTCAGTTGCACTTTGTCTCCGGTAGATGGCTAGTAATTCGTCATGAAAATAGTTTTGATGGCAGTTAATATTGGATTTAAACAAGCAAATTTGCTTATTTTTTGAAAATATTGGAATGGATAATTCTAAAAATGTCATCCCAGAGTCTGTTAAAGTATCTGGATTTATAAATGGGAATTTATAATTTTTTGAGTCCCATTTTGTGGTGTTATTCAAGTATTTAATTTGCTGATTCATAGTGTCAATGTCAGCTTTTGTCAGCAGCATGTCAAGTTCATATAATTTTATTGTTTTATTACTTAAAGCATCAATGAACAATACATTAGAAGAAATTGATTCAGTTGGAAGTTTATCTTGAACTTCTTTATTTTCCGCAGATTGCTTTTGATTTAACTTCCATATTAGAAATTCATTAATTGTCGTTTCACTTGTTTTTCCGCAGCCTGCACTAACAAATAACAATATAGTCAAACTAATAGATACAATGTATTTAATAAATATTTTCATTTTAGTTAAGATGTGTTTAAGCTTATGCACAACGTTGTGATACTACGGTCGGTTTGGTTATAAATTAAGCTTTATTTTCGGATTTGCCAAATGATCTTAAATTCAGAAATAATTTTTCATTTATACAATTGTCCAAATCAGTTGTAGCAGTTAATCGTTTGTTTATTGTATCATTTCTACATACTGGCTGTCTAACATTTGTAAAACAACCTCTAAACGTTTGTTTTCTTTAATCTTTGTTGCTATCGGCTTTAACGAATTGAATATAAATTCGTTTATAGCTTCGTCACCAAGTGCTTCAATATCTAAGTTTATTAAATTATCTCCAATTTTAAATACAGGGTTGTCATTTTGATACTCTTCCTCTAATTCTGGCAGTTCAATAAAATTAAAGTCCGCAAACTCAAAATCAGGACAATTCTGCTCATCTTCGGACAAATTGAAGTTGGTTGTTAACCAGCCAGACCAAGGGCAACAATAAATCCCCAAAGTTTTTGGTATTCCATTTTCTTCAATAAACTTTAAAATAGAATTCTCGATTTCGCACTCTATTCGGTTTAGAATAGTATCTAGATTTATCATTTTTTATAAAATAATTGGTTTGTATTTTAGGCACTTGTCAACGACTTCTTCAATCGTTGGGTTGTACTTTGAAATGTCAAAAGTCCTAGCATTATAGTTTTCTGGAAAATAGAATAAATTTGAACCATTTGGGTGAGGAACTTGCGAGTCAAACAGTTCAATCATTTTATTAATTTCTTGTTCGTTTCCTTTGGAGTTCACAATCTTGTTCCCAAGTTCAATCAGTTCTTCTCTTGTCATAGTGGCTGTATTTAATGACGCCCAACGTTATACCACTTTGAGATGGCTGGAAATTTATAACCATTAATTATCGGCTTAACGAAAACTTGATGCGAAACGATAATTCCACTAAATTCCAGCTAGCTCAAAATGGCTGTTAGTAACAGGTGTTATTTTAATGTATTTAATAGTTCTTTTTGGTTATATACATTTCCTTGTTTGATTATAGTTTCTATTGTTGATAGATTTCTAATATCCTCAA
>JAYVGE010000059.1:0-5023 GCA_043772515.1 Flavobacterium sp.
CATTAATACTGCGCTTTATGAATTTTTACAAAATGCGCCACAAAAACTCAAGTTCAAATAATTCAATTTTGTTGACACGTTTGTCTTGTCATGTTAAAAGAACAGAAAAAAGTTAACACGTTACAATAGTCATGTTAAACAAATCGATAAAATGTAACTTATTTAAATAGCTATTGCTATCCCTTTAAAACACAAAAAAACCAACTGAAGCAGTTGGTTTTTTATTTAAAACTTCTATCAAATATGGTTTTCTGGGTGTGAAACTGGGTGAAAAAATTGTAACACACTGAAAATCAAATGATATTGCAGAGAGGATGGGATTAACTCCGTTGATCCCAAGAAGAGCGTCTCACAAAAAAAATAATTCTCGGCACTTCATGCCTGATCTTTTTTGTTTTATGGCTTAGACAAATTAAAAAGTTTGCCACGCCATAAAACAAAAAATGCTCCTCTTGCAGGAAGCATTATTTTTTTGCAGAGAGGATGGGATTTGTTTCTCTGTGCTATATGATTGATATATAATGCTTGATATATATTTTTATTTCAAGTGCCCCTATTTATGCCCCTCCAAATTAATGAAGTTTTTCATCTGAATTGATACTTCAAATTTACGAAAAAACTTTAAGAAATCGTACTTATATCCCTAAAATTTGTTCGGGTAGCATACTATTTATTGAACTGGTTAGGTTCAAATTTCGAACACCTTAAACATAATTTTTATCCAATTATCAAAGGTTCAACCTGTACATATTTCAGGCTGGTGTACTGGCAGAACTCTTCTATGCTTACAAATTCATTTACGTGCTTATTAAGCTCGGTTCTTATCTTTAGCATTAATCTCACACTTTGACGATAACTCTTTCCGGTAATGCGTTGTATGTCCTTCGGGTAGATACACAACCTCTTGTTTTCGATTTTCATACACTATCTATAGCTTTGAGTAGGCTTTGAGTAGCTTTATAATGCTACTTGTCTAATTCTTTACAGGTTATAAAATTAGTGAATATTCCCTTTTCTTTTTAAGGGACATTTATGCTTATAAATGCCATTTATACCACTGTAGGACAAATGGAATATAGCTGTGTTCTATATTATTAGTTTAAGTGTAATCTTTGTTTCGAAATCAATCGAAAGGTGTTGCAACAGGATGATGATTGAGGGAATTTGAAACATTATTAATTTAAAATTTTAGAAATTATGGCAAGGCAAAAAGGCATAATTAAGTTGAAAGGTACTATCGGAGATATTACTTTTTACAAAACCCAGGACGGGCATTTGGCTCGCGAAAAAGGCGGAATCGACGCCAGCAGAATCAAAAATGATCCTGCGTTCCAGAGAACACGTGAGAACGGTTCCGAGTTTGGTAGAGCCGGCAAGGCCGGGAAGATTTTGAGAACTTCCTTGAGAGCTTTACTCATCAATACTGCCGATGGCAGAATGGTGAGTAGATTGACCCAGAAAATGGTTGAGGTAATTCAGGCAGACGTGACCAGCGTGAGAGGGTTACGAAATATGATTGATGGCGAAGCAGAATTGCTTGCCGGCTTTGAATTCAACATCAGAGGAAAACTTGGTACTAGTTTATTTGCCCCATTTGTGGGAGCAATTGACCGTGTGACTGGTGAAATCATTGTTGATTTGGCGGAATTTATTCCTGCCAATATGATTGCCGCTCCATCAGGAACCACGCATTTTAAAATCATTTCAGCTGGAGCTGAGATTGATTTTGAGGCAGAAACTTTCGTTGAAGCTCATTCAGAAACTGCTATTTTACCTTGGGATGGTGTGGCTACGGTTGCCATCAGCCACGTGAATGCAGTAACTCCAAACAGTACAAAACCATTGTTTTTGGCTTTGGGAGTGGAATTCTACCAAGAAGTTAATGGACAAATGTATGCCTTGAAAAATGGCTCCTACAACCCATTGGCATTGGTTCAGGTGAGCGGATTGTAGGATGGTACTGGTGTTGACACGGACGTATTTTCCCGAGGGAACGCAAGGGGTTATAGAATGGAACGGCACAATAGTTTGTTATACCATCGAATTGCCCTGGTTGGGAAACCAAAGGCGTATTTCTTGCATTCCCGAAGGAGAATATATCTTACAGAAGCGGTTTAGCCCCAAATTCAAATGGCACTTGCATTTGATTAATGTTCCGGGAAGAGATTTAATCTTAATCCATCCCGCCAATGACGCCAAGAAAGAGTTGTTGGGCTGCATTGCTCCTGTAACCAAGCACACCGGAATTGGAAAGGGCAGTAATTCCCGAAAAACGTTGGAAAAGCTGAAAATGATTGTTTATGCAGCTTTTGATCGAAATGAAGAAGTTAAAATAAGTATCCAGTCTAAAAAAGAGATAGTATGAAAGTAGTAGAAAGAATAAAAGCACCTACTCCAAAGTTTTTCAAGATTTTGAGAAGTATTGGTTTGGCTTTGTTGGCCATCAGTGGAACAATTGTGGCTGCTCCCATTGTTTTACCCGTAACGGTGGTAACCGTTGCTGGTTATATGGCGGTGGCAGGAGGAGTTATATCGGCGGTTAGTCAAATGACAGTAGTTGAAGAGAACCCCAATAAGCCTAGAGATGGAGACTAATGTAACCCTCCGAGCTGGAACCGTATCTGGAACATTTTTGAGCATTTTGCCCAATATTCTTTCGGAAGATATTGCAAAAACAATTATCTTAGCGGTCGTTGGAGCCACCGTAAGTTTTATGGTTTCGCTCCTTTTAAAATGGTTGACAAAATCTAAAAATAAATAGTCTGGTTATGATTGGTAACCTTTTCCGGACTAACTAAGAAAGCCAAGTCGATAGACCTGGCTTTTTTGTTTTAACGTTCCGCTACTACAGCGGGTTTGGGACTGAATTAAGCCTTATTTTCGGATTTGCCTAAAGATCCCAAAAACAAAAACATTTTTAAATTAGGCCAATTGTCCAAATCAATTGTAGGAAGTATTGGCAGATAGGGCTTTATTGTTAATACTTTGTGTTTGAAAAACCAGCAACAATAAAACCTAAACTCAAAGCTCCAAAAAAAGCTTCAATAGAGGAAATAATTCGCACCCAGCCAATAGGACTCATATCTCCATATCCTAAAGTTGTATATGTTACAGTGCTGAAATAGAAACAATCAAGAAATGTTTTTTCTTTGTCTATTGGTGTTATCATATTGTTTGGAGGAACTAAATAAATTATTGAACACAATAAAATTAAAAGTATTGAAAAATATATTACTCTTTCAGGTTTCTTACCATAACCCCAATAATAATAACTAATGGTTTTTATAAGATATTCCCAGCCTTTTGAATATTCTCTGTAAATTTCTCTTTCTTTGATTAGATACTCTGTTGATTTTGTTTCATCTCCTTGGTCAGAATACATTTTTTTTAAAATGCTGTAGGTATATGAAAAATTTCGTTCCGAAAAACCCTTATGTTCTGCATTTACATCTAAAATATTTGTATCTTTAAATAGAGGATTAAATAAGCCTCCAAAAACATTTACAACATTTAGTTTTGAATTTATTATTTCTCCAGTAACATCACTATCCCAAAACCTCCACTGTCTTATATTTGAATCAATGATTTTAATGTTTTCCATTGAACAACTTTCAAATTTCATTAATGACATATCAAGATTAATGCAAATAAGATTATCAACAGCACAATACGAAAGTGATAAATTTCCTTCTTCACCAAAATGAATTGTTCCTTCAAGTTTTAAACCGCAAAGATTTACAAACTCCAAATGTTTTCCTCTTAATAATATTCCAAAAACATTGACAGGTGGTTTTATTCCTCCCATTTTTAGCAATTCATATCCAGAAGATAACCAAACTTTTTCTATATCACTTTCTGGAGCTTGTCTAGTTCCAATATTAAAAACATCAGATTTTATTTTTTTTGATTCACACCAATCGGAATATGAAAGAAATTTAATGATCAGTTTGAATGATTCGTTATGTTCAGGATTCGGTTTTGCTACTTTTTCTAAATCTGCATAAGAAACTAATAATCTTTTCTTTTCGTCGAATGTTTGTTCAAGTAAGTAAAAGAATTTATCATTTTTAGATAATCTTTTAGGGCGAACACATTCTGTTATGCCACATTCAATAATTATTTCGTCAGTGATTTCATATTCATTTTTCCATCGAATAAATGATGGAAGAGAATTATTAAAAGATTTAATTAGTTTAGGATAGTCGTGTTTTTTTCTCCATTTTATAAAATTATCTTCAGTTAATAACCAAAGTTCTTCAGTTGTTAAATTAGGATTGTTTATTACTTCTTCCAGTTGCTTTTTTTCGTTTTCCAACTTTTCCTTTAAGTAATCTTCTCTTAAATTTCGCATTTCTGTATTCTATAAGATTTTATTTTTCCCCTATTCATTTTTAGCATTTCTGCCAACTTGTAGATTGGTCTGACAAAATTATCATAAACCATCTTTATTTGGGTGGCTTTCTGTGACAAATGTCTGGCTTTATTTCTTTCAAATATACATTATAATAGTACAATTTTTACTTTTTTATATCCTGCAATAGCGGGATAAAATGGTTCTACGCATTTCGTTGATAAGTTTGATGTTTTTATATAGTTGCTCTTCTTTCTGTTCCAGTAACATCAACGCTTGGATTTGTTTTTTGTGCAGCTCGTGTTCCTGCATCATTTCATTAACTTTAAAATCAAAATCTTTCTTAAAATCCTTGATGCGTAAAAAAGGGATTACGGACCCGATTAAAAATTGGTGCCAGAAGTTGGATTTCCAAAGGCTGTAGGCAAGCCAGTAGACCGTTTCGGCATCCTTTTCGTTTGGGAACATAATCACAAAACTGTTGGTAAAGAGTTCTTTTTGGGGTTTACCGGAGTTCATTCCTTTGTTGAGGATAAAGATTTGGTTTCCCTTGTAGGTAGTGTCTTTTTGGTGGGTCTTGATGATGAAATTCGGCATAGTGTTGTTGGTTTAAAAAATTCAACTTTATTTTTTTGAAAAGAAAAAAGAGAAAAAAAGAAAGCCACTATAAAA
>JAYVGE010000060.1:0-2103 GCA_043772515.1 Flavobacterium sp.
AGGGATTGGGTTGTATTATAATTAGGTTTGGTATTATAAGACAAAAGCGTCCCAATTGAGGACGCTTTTAGGTGTGATAATTTTTATTTTTGCGTATGCAATGCCATTCTAGTTGCTAAAATATGTTCGCAAGGTCCTTTTCGTAATTGATTGGATTGGTAAAAAGAACAATCACAATTGCCTTCAATAAGTCGGTTGTCTTTGTCCAAAACAGCCAAGGTGTTGTGAGTAAAGTTTCTGTCATTTACTTTACCTTTTATTTGTAGTGTGTCTTCTTTTACTGTTGTGGTAGTTTTTACCTTGTTTTCAGCAATGTAGCGATTGGCGACTTCTTCCTGAGGGCTTGCAAAACGCAAAGATTTCATGTCAAGAGGTTCTTGTGTCAACTCCCTCACACGATACAAGCCCAAATTCAAATCGTATATTACTCGTCCTGCTTGTGTATAAGCTGTTAATGATGCCGAAACTAGAGAAGGATCTAGATTTATTTTTTTTGCTATAGCATCAGAGGTGTCAAACCAATTTGTCTTTAAAGAGTCGAAAACTTTTTCTTGTGTAAGCAAATCAACTTGGCTTCGGGGTGCCATTAAATCAAAATTACCAGCAGTACTCCAATCATTTTTTGTCCAACCAGAAAGGCCTAATGTATAGGACATATCGCCTAAGTCTGCAATAAAAAAAGACGGTAAACCAGAACCCAATAAGACGACTTTGAAATTCTGAGCTATTGGAATCAGTCTTTCTAAAATGAGCAATCTGCGTCTTCCCCATATTCTAATGGTTTTGGTGTCTTTTCCTTGGTAAATAGAACGGTGAAAAGTGATTTCGTCGTACAATGGTTCAAATACAACTTTAATAGGTTTGTCAGGTTCTAGGATAAAACGCAATGCTCTTGGTCCTTTTTTTTCTTTGAATCTTCGCAAATATTGACATAAACTAAAAATGTCCATAGGGTGTAAATCAAGTACGATTGAGGGCAAAGTCATTGCCGAACTTACTTGCAAAAAACCTCTAACCCACGAATCGGGTAAGTCAATTTTTACTTCTTTATACGTTTCTTCATTGGAGGTTTTGGTTTCAAAACCAGAAGGGTCAATTTTAAATTCGGTTTCTTTATAATTTCTTATTTTTTGAAATTCATTATACAATCCTTCGGAATAATCGATATTGGTTGTACCACACTTAAAGTCGCTTATTTCCGTAAAGATATTGTAGTTACAACTTAGTTTTCCGTAAGTGGATTCGTCTTTGCTAAAACATTCAAAGAAAACTTCATCGGGATGAACTGTAATTACAGGATCCAAAACGTACCAAGCGTCTTTGTCGTTTTTATACAAATAATCAAAATAGGCAGTTTTGGCTTTATTAAAAGGACCCATGATTATTTTTTTTTCTTTGTGAACGATGCTTAGTTCTTCTTTCAATTCCTGAATGCGCTCCCGAACTTTTTCAATTTGAAAATCGGCCATATAATCGCTCAACCATATTTTTTCTTGTTCTGCAGCCCACAATTTGTATTCTTCTTTGTCTTTTGGGTAAAAACGCAAATCGGAAACCACAACGTCATGCAGTGCAGAGATCGCTTCTCTAAAAGCGATTTTTTTATTTAATTTCCCAACAAAAAAAGTAGGTTCTCGTAGCGTATCTGGCGAAAAACTAATGCCAGTACTCTTAGAGCTGTTGTTTACAATTGTGCTTCCGCTGTATTTATAATCAAATAACATAACTTAGTTTTTAAAGATTAAGTGGGTGTTCAATTGTGGATATAACTTTTTTAAGTCAGTCAAAATAGCAATGCAATTTGCCTTGTCTTGTATCGCAGCAGTTGCCGAAACTTCGTCGATTATAGCAGTTACCAAAATGGCTGCTGCCTCGCTTTTTTTTCCTTCTTGTTGTAAAAACTGAAAAACTCGCTGTTTGGCAACTCTTGCTTTATGAACACGAGTTAATACCGATCGGAAATAAAAGGATAGCTCTTCTAGTTTATCTAGATTATTGGTTGCATAAGTATTGAGATAATTAGTTACAGAAGATTGAATGTTCACACTAGGATGTTGACTTAATTTTGTTAAATAAATGGGTCCGTCATTTGGATTGAAATAT
>JAYVGE010000061.1:0-2101 GCA_043772515.1 Flavobacterium sp.
ATTGGTTTATGCAGCGGATGTAGCTAATATTATAGATTTTATCCAAGATTACCCTTTAGGTTTTAATACTAAAATTGGGATGGAGGGTGTCGGAATGAGTACAGGGCAAAAGCAACGTTTACTAATTGCCAGAGCTGTTTATAAAAACCCTGAAATGTTATTCTTTGATGAAGCAACGTCAGCTTTAGATGCGAATAATGAAAAAGAGATTATGCAAAAACTGGACACTTTCTTTAAAAACAAAACGGTTGTAGTTATTGCTCACCGATTAAGTACTGTTATGAATGCTGACCAAATTGTAGTTTTAGAAAAAGGCAAAATTGTTGAAATTGGAAATCATAACGAGTTAGTAAAACTAAAAGGTAGTTATTATGAATTGGTGCGTAATCAGTTGCAGTTAGGAAGTTAATTTTTTAAGTACAACCCAATAATCATCATGGCTAAAGCAAAGAAAATACCCATAAACCATTTGATAATATCAACTTTTGTTTCAGCTAAATCTTTTTTGGTAGCAATATTTGAAATTTCATTTTCAATATTTTCTTTTACAGTAGTTTTTACAAATAATACTAATTCTTCGGCTTCTTTTTCGCCAAGCTTTAATTTTAATGCGTTGAACAAGTGGATTTCAGAAATTGTTGCAGTTGCCATGACAAATAGATTTGTATCAAAGTTAATTTATTTTATAATATAATCAAAACAAATGCCAGAAAATCACAAGTTTGAATTAAGAAGTGAGGAAGTACAAGAAATCTTGACACGAGTGCCACATTGGATGATTCGTTGGGGTTCGGCAGTGGTTTTATTAATTGTATTGTCGCTGTTTTTTGTGTTCTGGTTGGTTAAGTATCCGGATGTAATTGCTACACAAATTGTCATTACAACTAATATTCCACCTGAAAAATTAGTTGCAAAAGTACCAGGGAAAATTGAAGCGATTCTAGTTATAGATAAAGCAACTATTCTGAAAAACACTCCTCTTGCAGTTATTGAGAATTCAGCAAATTTCTCAGCTGTTTTTTTATTGAAAAGCATCGTTGATACTATCAATATTGAGAAAAATAAATTTCCATTTGAGAAATTAAAATTGGCTCAATTGGGGGAAATAGAAAGCTTCTTTGCCGTGTTTCAAAAAGAAAGTATAGCAAATGATTTGAATACTAAATTGCAACCCTATCAAGTAGAAGGAGCCGCTCAAAGTTATGAAGTCATACAATTAAAGGAAAGATTGAGTTTGCTGGAATCGCAAAAAAGCATCAATCAAAAGGAGTTGGTTTTGCAAAAAAGTGATTTAGACCGATATGAAACTTTGTACAAAAAAGGAATTATTGCTACCCAAGAAATAGAGAAGCAACGATTGATTTATTTACAATCTCAAAAGAATTACAAAAGTGTTTTAAGTACTATTTCTACTTTTAAATCAGCATTGAATGAACTAAATAAAAATAGTAAAACCACTCAAATTAATGAAAATAAGGAAAATGTAAATTTAGAACGTAATGTAATTCAATCTTTTTACGGGCTCAAAAAAGCGATTAAAGATTGGGAGTTAAGCTATGTTTTACGCTCGTCGATTGATGGAAAAGTTAGTTTTTTACAACTTTGGGCAGAAAATCAAACTGTAAATGTTGGTGATAATGTGTTTGCTATAATCCCCGCTAATGAAAATGGTTATATTGGCAAAGTAAAAGCTCCTGCACAAAATTCGGGCAAAATAAAGACTGGACAAATGGTTAATATTAGATTGGCAAATTATCCTGATCGTGAATTTGGAATTATCAAAGGTATTGTCAAAGCGATTTCTCTAACTCCAGACAAAGACGGGAATTTATTAATTAATGTGTCTTTGCCAAAAGGATTGCATACTTCTTATAAAAAGCAAATTGTATTTCAGCAAGAAATGTCAGGAACTGCGGATATTGTTACAGAAGATTTACGTCTAATCGAAAGATTATTGTATCAGTTTAGAGATGTTTTTAAAAGGTAATGCGGTTGTCTAAAGGAATGGTAAATTCTCTCCAGATATCGAAGATGTAAAAGCGGTGGCTATAGGAATATTGCGTCATCGAATTATAAAAAATTACAAAGCCGATGCCGAAGG
>JAYVGE010000062.1:0-2100 GCA_043772515.1 Flavobacterium sp.
ATTACCGATGTCGTTCTACCCAAATTGGACGGATTGGATTTGTGCAAAGAAATACGCCAGATCAAACCCGATTTACCTATAATAATGCTCACTGCATTAGGTACAACCGATGACAAAGTCGAAGGTTTTGATGCTGGAGCCGATGATTATCTGACCAAGCCTTTTGAAATGAGAGAGCTTTTGGTACGCATCAAGTCTTTGTTGAAACGCTCTAAAGCTACCATCAACACTATTGGTTTTATTTTGAAGTATGCCGACCTTGAGATGAACCTGCAAACCAAAAATGTCAAAAGAAACGATACCGAAATAAATCTTACTCCAAAAGAATTTAAACTTTTAGAATACCTACTCCAAAACCCAGAACGCGTTTTGTCGCGAACAGAAATTGCAGCAGAAGTATGGGACACTCATTTCGATACGGGCACTAATTTTATCGATGTATACATCAATTACCTACGCAAAAAAGTGGATAAAGATTTTGACAAAAAACTCATTCATACCAAATCTGGAATGGGATTTATCTTGAAAGTAGAATGAAAATAAGAACCAGACTAACCCTCTTATTCACACTTATTACTGCCACAATTTTGTTGGTCTTTGTCGCTATTATTTATTTTTATGCCAAACAAGATAGGGAAAAAGAATTTTATGCTTTATTAAAGAAAGAAGCAATCACCAAAGCCAATTTGACTTTGGATGCAAAAGTAGATAGCCAAACATTACAAAATATCTATAGAAACAATAGAGCAACTTTAAACGAAGTCGAAGTGGCTATCTATAACACTTCTTTTAGACTGCTTTATCACGACGCTGTTGAAATTGACGTAGTAAAAGAAACCAAGCTAATGATTGACGAAATCAATCGGAAAGACGAAATACAATTTTATCAAAATCAATGGCAAGTCATTGGCATAAAATATAAATTTCTAGAAAAGAATTATGTTGTTACCGCAGCCGCATACGATGAATACGGTTATAGAAAACTAAACCATTTACTTCAGAATACTATAATCGTTTTTATTATATCGCTTTTATTGTTGTACCTAGCTGGAATCTTTTTTTCGAAAAAAGCATTTGAGCCAATTATTGAAATGACCCAAAGAGCCAGAAAAATTTCGGCTACAAATCTCGATTTGCGATTAGAGACCAACGACAGTAATGATGAGATTTCGGAATTGGCGGCTACTTTTAACGAAATGCTAAACCGATTAGAAAATTCTTTTTCGGTACAAAAGCATTTTGTCTCCAATATTTCTCATGAATTGCGAACACCTCTCGCTGCTATCATCGCAGAATTGGAATTATCAACCAATAAAGAACGCCAAAACGAAGTGTATAAAGTTGTTATTTTAAACACGCTTAGCGATGCAAAGAAACTGGTTAAACTCTCAAACAGTTTACTGGATTTGGCAAAAGCCAATTACGATCCTTCGAAAATTGCATTCAAACCAATTCGAATCGACGAGATTTTGGTAGATGCCAGACAACAAGTACAAAAAGCCAACTCCGATTATACGATATCGATTCATTTTGAAGATGATTTTGAAGAAGACAATCCAATTTCTATTGAAGGAAACGAATACCTATTAAAAGTAGCCTTTGTCAATTTGTTCGAAAATGGATGTAAGTTTTCACAAAAAAAACAAAGTAATGTTGGTGTCTCACTCCAAAAAGACAAAATTGTTTTACGATTTATTGACAATGGCATAGGGATTTCAGAAGCTGATTTACAGCATGTTTTCACGCCATTTTACAGAGGATCAAATAAATCGTATGCCGAAGGAAATGGTATCGGACTATCTTTGACTCAAAAAATCATCTTGCTTCACAAGGGCACTATTTCAGTTTCATCAAATAAAAATTCTGGAACAACTTTTACCGTTCAGTTTTATCATAAGTAAATATTTTGAAAGAACAAGGCAAAAAGAGGTTTGCTGAATTCCTTGTAAATACAAACATCGTGAAGTAATTGTATGCTTTATTTTGAAACATTTACTAAAGATAAATTATACCAAACCTAATTATAATACAACCCAATCCCTCCTCTATCGAAAAGAGAAAACCTGAGGTGAGGAGAAAAAAGTCAGACTATATTGTAAT
>JAYVGE010000063.1:0-5012 GCA_043772515.1 Flavobacterium sp.
TCTCAATAACAGGAGGGATTGGATTTGCAAATCAAAACAGTATTGATAAAAAATTATTTTCGCCAATCGACGGAACTCTGGAGTGGTTTACGCATGATTTTGCAACTGAACATGCATTTGCAGTAAGTCATCAAGGAGAAAGAAGAGTATATTTAAACACAAAGGGGCATAGTTATTTTATTGGTGGCAATGTTGGTATTGGAACAACTTCACCAGCATATAAACTTGACGTTTGCGGAACAATAAGAGCAAATGAAGTAAAAGTAGATTTACAGGGAACTTGTGTTCCTGATTTTGTATTCAAAAAGGATTATAAATTAATGAGTTTAAATGAACTTGAAAAATTTGTAACAACTAAACAACATCTTCCAGAAATAGCATCTGAAAAAGAAATGATTGAAAATGGGTTAAACATAAAAGAGTTCCAAATGAAATTGCTACAAAAAGTTGAAGAATTAACTTTGTATACCATTGAACAAAATAAGCGACTTAAATTGCAAAGTGATAAAAATGAAAAGCAAGAACAAGAATTAAAAATATTGAAAGTTAAAATTAAAAAAATAGAATCTATTAAAAGATAAAGACTGACAAACAACGCCCCATAACAGCGATTTTGATATAGTGGGGTTTTAGTGGCCAGATAAAACGTAAGAGAAAAAAATTATGAATAAGATGTTTTTTATCGCAACAATACTTTTAACGATTAATAGTTTCGGGCAAAAACTTACTGGGGAAATTCCAGGAGTAAAAATGACCAGTCAAGAAATTCAATCCAAAAACGATACAATTATTAAAGTTGTCTATAAAAATGAAGATAATAAAAAACTTGTATGTTTTTTAAATGGAAAAATTACTAATGAAAGTATTTTAAGAAGTATAAATCCGGATGAAATTGAAACTTTAAATATTGAAAAGGAAAATATTGAAATTGAAAATGTAAAATATTACGGAAAACTTTATGTCGTAACTAAATCAACATATAAACCTAAATTCATTTCTTTGAACAACTTGAAATTGAAATATACAAACCTAAAAGAGAATTCTACAATTTTCAAAATTGATAATGAAATAATAAATGCTGACTATGGAAACTATTTAGTTGATGAAAATTATATTTTAAAAATCATTATCGAGAAGTTTGAAAACAAGATAGAAAAACTGAATGTAAATTTTGTCTGTTTGATAACTAAAACCGAAGAAAATATTAAAAAATCAAAAGAAATAATATTACGTGGGAAAGACGAATTTGCGGGAAATAAATAAGCAACCACTAATCGAGTAGACGGACGGCTACACCAGAAACTAACCGAGTGCGTCTCTCACACCACCGTACCTTCAACTTCGTTCAGGGTAAACTAAACGGGTCTCGTATACGGCGGTTCGCAAAGTGATGAATTGAGTTCCATGTAAATCTCCAGCATCGATTGATAGCCTTTCTTCTTGAGCCGTAGCAGGGTAATTGTAGTGTTTAGAATCGGACTTTGGGCATTTGGCTTAATGGAAAATTGGTTTTGTATTTGGGATCATTTGGCAAATCCCAAAATAGGGCTTATTAACCCCAAACCTCTTGAAGCAAGAGAACGTTACTATTAGAGTTTATACACAGTAAGGGATTAGTGTTTGTTTTCAAGATGCTTTTATTCAAAAAAATTACTGTGTATAAACTCTAACACCTACAAGGTCTTTTTATATTTTACAAATTGTCACAAATTAATCTGTAAAAAACAGTAAAGTTTATGGCAAAATATATCTTCGGATAAATTATAGTATCTGGCAAATATTACGGTCCAGAATTATGTTTATACTCCTGTATTTGATATGAGCAAAACAATACTTGATTCGTTTTTCATCATAATAATACCCTAAAAAAAAACTGCAAGAAAGTCATCTCTAACTTAATTGCAGTATCTAATACCATTTGAGCCTAGAACTTAAATGGTGTAAGAAATAATTAAAACTATTATCCCAAAAGGCTATTTCCCCACAATAAAGTATTGTAAATCCCCGATTCGTGTAGTTTATCTATTCTGTTTTTGGCCAATTCTTTATCGCTTTGATAAGTAACACCAATCCATTCTTCGTTGGTAACCAATACTTTTACTCTGAATATGTTTCTCTCAATCATTGTAGAAACCACGGTTGGCAATTGGTATTCTAAAGCGGTATTCTCTTTCCATTTTACAATAAAATCGGTAATATCGGTATCGATAAAATCAAAAATTTGAGTAGTAAACCCAAACATATTCATCGAAACAAAACAATTGCTATTCATTTTTTGATTTATACCCTTATCATCCGTATAAAAAACGTTTCCGTCTTCGATTCTAATTTTTTCTCGTTCGACAGAATTTACCAAATACCCATTCTCTACCTGAATTTCGGCTCTATTAACAGATCCGTTCTCAGACAATGTTTTCAAAACCGGAAAAGCAATCGCGCAAGGAGTATTGTTTGCCGCAAGGTGATCGTAAGCCAATTTATAGGAATCCTGCCCATAAAAATCATCCGCATTTATCATCAAAAAAGGACCATCGATAGCATCTTTGGCACACCAAAGTGCGTGTGCAGTTCCCCAAGGTCTTTGGTTTTCGTACAATACATCATCAATTAATAAATCTTTGCTTTGAACAACAAATTCAACAGGTAAATTTAGTTTATCAATATATCTTTCTGTCAATATCTCGACCATTTGCTGTTGTACTACCAACACGACTTTTCCAAAACCAGCATTCAATGCATCATAAATAGAATAATCCATAATGATTTCGTTGTTGGGACCAATTCCGTCAATTTGCTTCAATCCTCCATAACGAGAACCCAAACCTGCTGCTAATACTAATAATGTTGGCTTCATACTACGTATATCTTTTAATTTGTAAATTTGAATTTAAAATGCGAATATAATTATTCTGGCGAAGATTTAATATTAAAACAGCAACAAATGCTATGATGCTATTTTATTCTGAATTAATCTACCGACAGATCCGGAGCCCATTACGGGGCTGGATCGGGAATTTGCGCATGTACTCCTTCGATTTCATCTAGGATTTCATCAGAAAGAGCTACCTTAATGGTTGCTATATTCTCCTGAAGCTGCGCTATCGTAGTAGCACCAATAATGGTACTGGTAACAAAAGCTTGCTGCTCTACAAAAGCCAGAGCAAGTTCGGTTAAAGTCAATCCGTGCTTTTTAGCGACTTCTTGATATCTCCTGGTCGCCTCGGTACTTTGTACACTATTGTACCTAGAATATTGCGGAAATAAATTGATTCTCGAATTGGGAAGACTCTCGCCAGTTAGGTACTTACCCGACAAAACACCAAAAGCCATCGGCGAATAAGCCAATAAACCAACGTTTTCTCTAAAACAAACTTCGGCGGCACCCGTTTCAAAAGCTCTGTTCAATAACGAATAGGGATTTTGAATGGTTTTTATTTGAGGTAAATTATGAAATTTACTTTCTTCCAGAAAACGCATCATACCCCAAGGCGTCTCGTTGGAAACTCCGATATGCTTAATTTTTCCTTGTTTTATTAACACATCCAAGGTTTCTAAAACTGCCTGAATGTTGTCTTCCCAAGCATCGTCTTGAGTTTTGAAACCGCGTTGCCCAAAATAATTGGTTTTTCGTTCTGGCCAATGCAACTGATACACATCGATATAATCGGTTTGCAACCGTTGCAAACTTTGCTCTAGTGCAAAAGTGATGCTCGCTGGAGAGAAATCCATTTTTTCGCGCATGTAGCCAAAAATAGGGCTTGGTCCTGCGATTTTAGAAGCCAAAACGACTTGATCCCTCTTGCCTGATTTCTGAAACCAGCTCCCGATAATTTTTTCGGTACTTCCGTAAGTTTCTTGGCGTCCAGGAATCGAATACATTTCGGCAGTATCAAAAAAGTTGACGCCTTTTTCGACAGCATAATCCATTTGGGCATGCCCATCGGATTCGGTGTTTTGTTGACCGAAAGTCATCGTTCCGAGACATATTTTGCTGACTTTTATAGCTGTATTGGGTAAAGTGGTGTATTTCATTTTCTTTAAGGAGCCTAATTTTTATAGAAGCAAAGATAAAATTATTTTGTGGTTTTACATTTAGATTTTAAACAGGCTACAGAAGAAGTTCGAATCTATTTCGAAGACAAAAAAACAAAAGTATCTCCGTTTCTGGGAATCATGATAAGCTAATACAAACAGACAATTTTTATAGTGCTTATTGGAGCATATAAAAAAGGTTCGTCGTTTTACACGCGAACCTTTTATAAACTTAGTATCTTCTTGCTAAGGGTCTGTTAAAAAAGAAGTCGAACTTAATGCTTGCGCACGAACCATTTTTTCTTTTTAGCGCATAAAAAACTACAAATTTTCCAACTTTGTTATTTTTGCTTTTAATTCCAAAATTATTTCGTCTTTTTCTTTGAGACGCAACTCATATTGCTCGATAAGTTTTTCTGAGAGTTCATGAATAGTAGAATTATAAGCAAAAGCCACGCCTCCTTTTTGGTTTTTGTTACTCTGATAAATGCTATCTGATAGCAGTTCCTGTAAGTCTATCTGATAGGTAGCTGCAATTTTTTCTAGCATATTCAAATCAGGTACAGACTCATTTCGCTCGTACCGTCTGTAAGTAGTCTCCGATATACCGAGTTTATCCGCCATCAGAACAGACTCATAGCCTTTTTGTACTCTTAAACTTTTCAATTTATTTCCTATATTCATAAGATATATTTACAATATAATACAAATATAAAGACAAAATTACTCAAATTATCAATATTGGTGTTTTTTATACCAAAATCGGTCTCAAATAGTGCTTTTCTGATTTTTATATCTCATTTTTTTATAATTATTTTACTTTATAGAAAACAATGTCTTTTCTTATGTTATTAATTAACCAATTAAATTATTACTTTTATGAAAAAATTAAATTTAAGTCAAATGGAAGGTTTAGAAGGTGGAAAACTTACTGCCAGACAATGGGGATGTACATTAGCAGGTATAGCAGCAGGAGTAGC
>JAYVGE010000064.1:0-5011 GCA_043772515.1 Flavobacterium sp.
CGAAACGCAATGAGCTTCGTCGATAGTAATTAGATTTATAGGGAGGTTTTTTATTCTTTCGAGTACCCAATCCGATTGTAAGCGTTCTGGAGAAAGATATAAAAATTTGTAGTTTCCAAATTGGCAATTGTCTAGCAAATCAATCATTTCATTAGATCGTATGTCTCCTGTAAGTGCGATGGCTTTTATATCTCTTTTTTTTAAATTAGCAACTTGGTCTTTCATCAAAGCTACCAAAGGAGAAATGACTAAACAAATCCCTTCTTTCATCATGGCAGGAATCTGAAAACAGACCGATTTTCCGCCCCCTGTTGGCAATAAAGCAAAAGTATCCTGACCGCTTAAAACCGAATCGATAATTTCGTTTTGAAGAGGCCTAAAAGCGTCGTGTTTCCAATATTTTTGAAGGATTTTTTGCGCCTCTTGCATCTGTAGGGGTGTTCGGTAATTTGTATCGGACAATTACTAAATTTTATCTAAGATAAAAAGAATTCTGTTGGCAACACTATCTTTGGGAACTTCTATCAGATTGTAACCATAATTTTGATAGGTTTCGGTAAGGTGATTATAAATTAAGGTTGCCTGTTCGTAGCTTTCGTACCGCTCTTGGTCACTAATGTAAATGCTCTCCCAGGGCGGAAGCATAAATATTTTGGTATACCTATTTTCGCGACAAGCGGTGTCAAAATGATGTGGATAACTGTCGCCAATATAATGCATATAAGCCAAAACATCTGGAATACCGCGATCTATAAACACCACTTGATCGGGTTCTTTTTGTGCATTTTGAAATTGTTTTAGACGACCTTCCAAAAGCATTTGGCTAAACAGCAATGGTTTTTCTAGAAACAATTGGTCGATACCTTGTTTTTTAGCTTCCAATGTAACTTCACGAGAAATTTCAGGATAACAACAAAACCCCTTCGATATCAATTCGTTTATAACTGTCGTTTTGCCAGTTCCAGGACCACCTATAATGAGGATAATTTCTTTTTGCACATTTTTAAAATAAGGGGGCAAATTTACCGAAAGTTATTGGGATTTGAAAAGATTTTTTTCGAAAAAAAAAGAGGGGTAAAAAAGGGGATTGTAGACACTTTATGAGTAGTCAAGAATTTTAAATTTAAAGCAATAAAAACAGACAAGTAAAAACAGCCAAAAAAGCCCAATAATTTGAAAAGAGCTTTTTCATCTCTAAAAAAAAACTAAATCGCTAATCGGAATTCTTAAATCACAAATCAAAACCGTATCTTTGCTTTTATTTTAATTTTACAATGGACAACGATAAAGAAAAAGAAACCGCAGCATTTTACAATAGACTGCAAGTAGAACTAGACAATAGTACTACTTGGCCTTCTGAATATTTGTTTAAATTTATTGTTCCATCGGTAGGTGATAATGTCGAACGGGTTCAAAAAGCATTCGATTGCATGGGAGCCGTTATCAAGACAACAAAGTCTAAAACAGGAAAATTCACCAGTATATCCGTAGATGTAACCGTAAAAGATTCACAAGAAATAATTGATAAGTACCAAGAAGTTGCTACAATAAAAGGTATAGTTTCCCTATAATTATGATCGAAAAATATAAAAAAGAAATCGCAAATGATGTTGTTTTTAATTTAGAATATAATTCTGAAAGAGAACACCTTATTATTCCAGAATACGGTCGTCATTTACAAAAATTGATTGAGCAGGCTACAGCTATCGAAGATGATGTAGCGCGTAACAAAGCTGCAAAATACATTATTCAGGTAATGGGAAGTTTAAATCCGCACTTGCGGGATGTGCTTGATTTTCAGCATAAACTTTGGGATCAGCTTTTTATAATGTCCGATTTTAAGTTGGTTGCAGAATCTCCTTATCCGATTCCGTCTCGAGAAGTATTGCAACTCAAACCAGATGTTTTGCAGTACCCTCAAAATTTTCCAAAATACCGATATTATGGCAATAACATCAAATACATGATAGATGTTGCCAATAAATGGGAAGATGGCGAAATGAAGAATGCTTTGGTAAAAGTAATTGCCAATCACATGAAAAAATCGTATTTGAGTTGGAACAAGGATACGGTAAAAGACGATGTGATTTTTGAACATTTGTTCGAATTGTCAGGTGGTAAGATTAATATGCTTCAAAGCACCGAAGAGCTTCTAAATACGACCGATTTGTTACGCACCAATAAGCGATTATCTAACAAGATTACTCCAGCAGGCCAACCAAAAATCATGAGTAATAAGAATACAAAAACCGGAAAGCCGAATCCGATTCACAAAAATCAAAATAAAAAACCTTTATAGTTTTAGTTAAATACAACTTCTTAAATTTTAGTAGTAATTAATTAGTAAATCATAAATCATAAACGAAATCAAGAAATGGGAATTTTCAAAATAGAAGGCGGTATCAGCTTAAAAGGAGAGATCAATCCGCAAGGAGCAAAAAATGAAGCATTACAGATTTTATGCGCTGTGCTTTTAACTCCCGAAAAAGTAACAATCAATAATATTCCAGATATTATAGACATCAACAAGTTAATCACTTTGTTAGGGAATTTGGGTGTAAAAATTAACAAAATAGGATCAGGTTCTTATACTTTTCAATCCGATGAAGTAAATGTTGGGTACTTAGAAACCGAGGCTTTCAAAAAAGAAGGGGGTTCGCTTAGAGGTTCGATCATGATTGTTGGCCCCCTTTTGGCTCGTTTTGGAAAAGGATACATCCCAAAACCAGGAGGAGATAAAATAGGACGTCGTAGATTAGATACCCATTTTGAAGGATTTATTAACCTAGGAGCAAAATTTCGATACAATAGAGAAGACCATTTTTATGGTGTAGAAGCAGTCGATGGGTTGGTTGGAGCCGATATGTTGCTAGATGAAGCATCGGTTACAGGAACAGCAAATATTGTTATGGCGGCCGTATTGGCAAAAGGAAGAACAACAGTTTACAATGCGGCTTGCGAACCTTATTTACAACAACTGTGCAAAATGCTGAACTCAATGGGAGCCAACATTACAGGTGTAGGATCTAATTTATTGACCATTGAAGGAGTAACAAGTTTGGGTGGTTGTGAGCATAGTGTTTTGCCAGATATGATTGAAATTGGTTCTTGGATTGGTCTTGCGGCCATGACCAGAAGCGAAATTACAATCAAGAATGTAAGCTGGGAAAATCTTGGAGTTATCCCGAATACCTTTAGAAAGTTAGGAATTACATTAGAAAAGAGAGGAGACGATATTTATATTCCCGCTCATGTAGACGGATACGAAGTAAAAACAGATATTGATGGTTCAATTTTAACCATTGCCGATGCACCTTGGCCTGGTTTTACTCCCGACTTATTGAGTATCGTTCTTGTTGTGGCAACACAAGCAAGGGGAGATGTTTTGATTCATCAAAAAATGTTCGAAAGCCGTTTGTTTTTTGTTGATAAACTCATAGATATGGGAGCAAAAATCATGCTTTGCGATCCGCATAGAGCAGTAGTTATGGGGCATGATTTCAAATCGCAACTCAAAGCTACAACTATGTCTTCGCCAGATATTCGCGCAGGAATCTCCTTGCTGATTGCAGCATTATCTGCAAAAGGAACCAGTACAATACAAAATATTGAACAAATAGATAGAGGGTACGAACGAATTGACGAACGATTGAGAGCCATTGGAGCCAAGATTGTAAGAGAGTAATTCTTATTAAATAAGGTTTTCCCAAGAGTTCTACGTTTTATTAGCCACGAATTCATAAATTTTTTCATTTTTTTCATTTAAAGAAATTAGTAGAAAATTTAGTGAATTCGTGGCTAAATCATTACATTCAATGATAACACATCGACTTTATACAGCGTAACCTTAAAATAGAACAAGTAGTCTGATAGTTTTTATTGAAATTGAAGTTTATTTTTTGAAATTGAATTTATTTGAAGAGTTATGACAAACGAACAGAAAGCAATAAAAGCCACCTATTTTAGTATTATAAGCAACACTTCTTTGGCATTAATAAAAGGATTGGCAGGTTTTTTTGGAAACTCCTATGCTTTGATTGCCGATGCCATAGAATCAACAACAGATATCTTTGCCTCCTTTTTGGTTCTGTTCGGAATTAAATATTCGAACCGACCAGCAGATGAGAATCATCCCTACGGACACGGACGAGCAGAGCCCTTGATCACTTTTTTGGTGGTTGGTTTCTTAATTACATCGGCAACTATTATTGCTTACGAAAGTATTCTTAATATTGGCACTCCGCATGATTTGCCAAAATCTTGGACGCTTTATGTTTTGGGAGCAATAATTGTATGGAAAGAATATTCTTTTCGATTGGTCATCAAACGAAGCAAAGAAACCAATAGCTCCTCGCTAAAAGCAGATGCTTGGCATCATAGAAGCGACGCTATAACTTCGATTGCAGCGTTTGTAGGAATTTCGATTGCTATTTATTTAGGGAAAGGCTATGAATCTGCCGATGATTGGGCAGCACTTTTTGCCTCTTTTTTTATTTTATACAACAGTTACCAGATTTTTAGACCTGCATTGAGCGAAATTATGGATGAGCATTTGTACGACGAATTGGTAGAGCAAATTCGAATGGTTTCTCTTGAGGTTGATGGAATTTTGGGGACCGAAAAATGTTTCATTCGCAAATCGGGTATGATCTATCATGTCGATTTGCATGCCAGAGTAGATGCTACTATATCGGTTAAAGAAGGACATGACCTAGCACATTCTCTAAAGGATACTTTACGTAAAGAAATACCAGAATTGGGACATGTTTTGATTCATGTTGAGCCCAATGAGTAGTTAATTTGGTAGAAAAACAATCAGAAATCCCAATACTTTTTATGATTGGGATTTTTGATTTCTATAATGCCAAACCCAATTATAATATATCGACCAATGTCGTTTCCTTAAGGCTCGCCTAAATGATAAACAGCATGCGATTAAATTTCAATGAAACGATATTGTTTTATAGAAAATAAAGGTTAATTCTTTTTTGATTTAAAATAACGCTATAAT
>JAYVGE010000065.1:0-12882 GCA_043772515.1 Flavobacterium sp.
CGAATTCGAAACCTCTCCTTGGCTCTCCTTGGCATAACTATCGGTAAGCATATTTAAACTAGCACCAAAAGCCCCCGTACCATTCGTCGAAGTTCCTACGCCACGTTGCAATTGCAAACTCTCTACCGAGGATGCAAAATCGGGCATGTTTACCCAATACGTTCCGTGTGATTCTGAGTCATTGTATGGAATCCCATTTATGGTAACATTGACACGAGTAGCATCGCTCCCACGAACACGAATTCCGGTATAACCAACTCCATTTCCTGCATCAGAAGTGGTAACAACAGAAGGAAGATAATTCATTAGAATAGGAATATCTTGCCCTAAATTTCTAGATTTAAAATCTTTTTTGGCCAAATTACTAAAACTTATCGGTGTTTTTGAAGTAACCCGAACAGCCGAAACCAAAACGGCATCGAGTTGGTTTACTTTGGTTGTGTCTTTAACCTGAGAGAAAGAGAAAAAAGAAGAAAGAAGAAAGACAATAAACCGTAGATAATAGACAACAGTCTTTGCTCTTTGTTTGCTTTTCGCTGTTGTTTTTGAAGTAAATAAAATAGTCATCCGTAAAAAATGTTACGAATAAAAGGGGCAATTATTCTTTATGTTAAATTTATATTGATCCTTACTACAACAAATACGTAGTGCGCACACTCGTTTTTGTCATTTTTTCCCTTGGCAACATTACTTGCCCAGGTTCTTTGGGTATAATCTCAGCTCGTTATTTAGAGCACCCCTTTGAGACAGGGCAAAGATAAAAAAGTATTAAGATAAAAGTAGCAAGTATTAAGATACTTTTTCTAGAAAATTACCGCCTTTTAAGACTGATTACTATAAATCTGGTTTCCTTCTAGATTTTTTAATTTCCGATACATTCTTCTTATCTTTTATCCGTTTTCGGATTACAGATTTCGGAATCTTAGTTGGTTTTCGTTCTTTTGGAACGATCAGACCGAATCGTATCAATTCTAAAAAACGCTTAATAACAATTTCTTTGTTTCTAAACTGGCTACGATCTTCATCACAGTTCAAAATCAAAACTAAATCTGTTGTTAATCGAGTCGATAATTTAATTTCTAAAATCTCTTTTTGCTCTTGAGTTAAAGCATTTGAATTTTTCAAATCAAATGACAAAACTACTTTCGAAGACACCTTGTTTACATTTTGTCCTCCAGCGCCACTGCTTCGCACGGCTTTGAATTGCAATTCGGATATTATTTTTTGTGTTTCCAAAATCATTTCGGTTGATGTGCTGCTTTTAATAAATCATTTACTGTTTTTACTGGGTTAAAAGTCAACAACGGAACTTGTACAAAAACGGTTAGCCAATTGGCCATAGCTCCATTCCACAAACCTGGTAATTCGTAGCCCTTTATCGGGATTCCCGAGACACTTTTGGCGACAATAAACCCGCTAGAAGGATCGATAAATTCCCTCAAATCAAATTTTTCGTTTTCATAATTTTTAATCCCACAAACCAAATCTACGGGATTAAAATGGGTTGCACTTGCCAATATCTGGGCTTGTCTGCTATTTTTTACATCAACTTGTGTCGCTTCTACAATCTGCAAAGAAACAATTCCTTTTTCGTTTCTTACCCAAAAAGGACCACCTCCTGGTTCTCCTTCGTTTTTGACCATTCCGCAAACACGAATCGGTTTGTTTAATGCTTTTTCTATTTTGGCAACTTTGTTTTCGAAAGTAAATTTGTCAAAATCATTCGATAATTCAATATTTAGTTTCTCCTTAAGAAAAAGAACAATTTCGGTAATCTCTTCTCCCCGAATAGCATGATTTTTAATTGCTTTCAAATAAACAAAAATCTGCTGTTGGAGTTCCATCAAAATTCCGGCTAATCCTTTTTTATAGAAAGCGGTCTCTTCGACATGGTTCTGTATAACATTATCAATATTTTTTACAAAAACAATATCTGCATCCAGATTGTTAAGATTCTCTATCAAAGCACCGTGACCACCAGGGCGAAACAACAATCTCCCATTTACATCTCGATAAGGTTCATTTTCTAAAGTGACAGCAATAGTGTCGGTGCTTTTTTCTTGGTAGGAATACGCTATATGCAATTGCGTACCAGATTGTTTTTGGATCGTATCTTTTACCGAATGAATTAAATTTTCAAATTGATTTTGATGTATTTCTGAAATTGTAAAATGCAGATACGAATTGTTTTTTGAACACGAATAATAGGCAGATTCACAAAGCTGCTCTTCGAGAGCCGTTGCAATATGAGTTTTGTATTTATGAAACGGAAGGATTGCTTTGGGCTTGTTTGCAAAATCTAAATAAGCAGCATCTAAAACGATTGTAACAAAATAATAGATTTTATGGTCACTTTTGAAAGAATTAAATCCTGGAAATTGTTCTTTCAACTTGATCTGAACAGCATCGTAAAAAGGAAATTTCTCCATTCCTATGATAAAAAGGGACAATTCGGTATCCTTTTTTCTGTTGATATAAGCATTAATACTTTCGTTACCCAAATCAAATTCGTCTCTAAAAGCCGTAAGAAACTGAAACATTCTAGTGGCTGCGCCAGAGGCTGGAACAAATTTTTCTAACTTAAAACTGACTTTACTATTCTCAAAAAAAGCGACTTTTTGTTGTAATTGAACTTCATTTAAAGCTAAAATTCCGTGTGACAAAGTCGCTGGATTAACCAATAAACTTTTTGAAATTCCGTTTTTAAAAAAATGGAGTTGCTTAATAATATTGCTCACTGGAATACCATGCTTTTGGATTTGCAAAAAATCTCCAGAAGACAATCCTTCTTTTTTGGCTATGGTCAAATCGTCAATTATTGCAATGGCCTTTTTTAATCGGGACTCCTTATTGCCCGACAGCGTCATAAATGGTTTTTTATTTTCGATTAATGATTGCTTAAAAACAGCAAACACCGACTCTCTTCCGTCGGGACTGTCTCGCAAGCCATCCTCTTCCCAAGGAACATCAATATCCGTTAAAAAAAACAAATCGTATTGGTGCTCTCGAGCAGCCTTGTCTAATAAGGAATCGCAAAAATTATAGTACAATTCCGAAAATACTTTTGTAACCATTAAATTAGTATCACAAAAAAGATATTTATTGGCAATTGCTACACTCTCGTTTTCTAGTTTAGTTTGTCCATAGGCAATGGGAAGCATATCGTCGATATCGCAAATTCCTTTTCCGTTATCTAATTTTTCTTGTAGATAATCACGGGCAAATTCGGGCACCCATACCGTTTTGTAATATTCGGCAAGTTGGGTTGCAAGTGTTGTTTTTCCGGTAGATTCTGGACCAAAAACAGCAATTTTTATAATTTCTGTGGCTCCATTTTTTGTGAGCTGTCTAAGATTTTCTTCCATTCTAAATAGCCAAAAATGGCAATAATTGTAAATACTAAATACTGCAAACTAGTAAACGTATATCCTTTTGCAAAATACAAAGGAATGGAAATAATATCTCCTATAATCCAAAAAATCCAATTTTCGATTTTTCTTTTGGCCATGAGCCACATTCCTACAAAGAAAATCCCAGTTATAAAGGTATCTAAATAGGCGTACCAAGTAGTAAATTTATCAAAAAAATAATACACTCCAACAACAAAAACGAGTGTTGCCGTAAAAATGACGACAGCCATCTTTTTCTCTTGACTAGAAACTCTAGAGATCGGAAATTCTACTACTTCTCCTTTTTTTCGAGTCCAATGATACCACCCATAAATACTCATTAAAAAATAGTACCCATTTATCATCGAATCGCCAAGTAACCCCCATGTCCAGAGCAAATAAGCATAAATCGAAGTACTTATTATACCGGTTGGAAAAACAAAAATATGATCTTGCTTGGCACACCAAACACTCCATAATCCAAAAAAAATGGCAATAAGTTCTAATACAATTTGATAAACAGGATATGCTGAATACTGTGAGAAAAAATAGTCTATCATAGCAATGGCTTAGGGAATTAGATTGTTTTAACAGTAAAAAAATCAATATCGTTTTCAAAGGCTGTTCCAATTACAACCAAATCGGCACCAGCGGTATACGCCTTTTGAATTCCTTGTAAATCTATAATTCCTCCGCCAACAATTAATGGAATATCGATATTTTCTGAAATTTTTTTTATCATATCCACAGGAACTGCCAGTTTGGCTCCGCTTCCCGCCTCAAGATAAATTAACTTATTACCTAGCATTTCTCCTGCTTGAGCGGTTGCCAAAACCAAATCGAAATTCGTTCTGTCTAATGGTTTGGTTTTACTAACTCTGGCAACTGCCGTTTCGTTTCCGCTTTCAATCAAAATATACCCTGTTGAAATAATTTCGAGTTGAAGTTCTTTTAAAACAGGCGCCGCTTTTACTTGATGCTCTATCAAATAATCTGGATTTCTTCCCGAAATCAAGGACAAGAACAAAATGGCATCTGCTTTGCCCGAAATTTGAGACGAATTTCCCGGAAAAAGTACGATTGGCAACTTTATTTTTTGCTTTAAGCAAAGAATTAACTCCTCTAAAATATTATTTTCTACGATACTTCCTCCAATAAAAACGTGCGTAGCTGGCGATTGATTGATTTTATTAATCAGAGGGTCTAAATTCTCCCAAACTATTTTATCTGGATCTAACAATATAGCCAGTAACTTTTGGCCTGTAGCTTTACCTCTTACTATTTCTTTGTATATTTTTTGTTGCATAACAGGCGTAAAAGTAAAAGTTTTTTAATATTGAAGAACAATTTTGAATAATTATATTTGTACTTGTACCACGATTTGTTTCGAATGCTTTTACTTCTCCATTCCCGATGAAGGTTTATGAGACGATTTTAAATACAAAATTATGATTGCTATAGAATTATTAGAAAAACAGGGAGCGCAGAAAAAATTTTACAAAAAAGGAACTATTCTTTTTGAAGAAGGAAAACTAGCGACACATTATTTTCAGATACTTTCTGGCGAAGTAAAAATGAACAATTATAATGATGATGGTCGCGAATTTATTCAAGGTATTTTTTACAAAGACCAATCTTTTGGCGAGCCTCCTTTATTCCTAAACCTAACTTATCCCGCCAATGCGGTTGCGGTCGAAGATGTCGAAGTACTTTGCATTACAAGAAATAATTTTATACAATTACTAAACGAAAACCCCTCTATTAGCATCAAAATAATTGAAAATTTAGCCCAACGGTTGTATTACAAATCGGTTATGGCAGCCGAAATCTCTACACACGAACCCGAACATCGTGTTTTGCGACTGATAGATTATGCCATTGCTAATTTTAATTTCAAAAATGATAAAAACGGATACCTAATCAATTTTACGCGACAGCAAATTGGAGATTTAACTGGATTACGGGTAGAAACAGTTATTCGAGCCATTAAATCATTAGAAAAAAAAGGAGCTTTAAAAATCATTAACCGAAAAGTGTACCGCTAAGTAAATGTTTTCAAAATAAACCATACTTTATGATTTGAGTCATAAATAGAAAGAACAATGCCAAGCTAACTTTGCAGTTCTAAAACTATATAATTATGACACTTTATAAAGAAGCATTCGAAAATTTCAACAAAAACTATATTGGTTTTGCTGCAATTGCCATCATTGGACAAAGCTGTCTGGGCTCAATTGCCGCAATGTGCATACTCTCTAACGGAACCTCGTTGACACAAATGATACAACTTGGCATTATTGTATTAATTTGTATGTTTGTAAACACTTCCATTTTGGCACAAATGACTCCTAAATTGGTTTTTAACCTTATTATTACTAGTTCTATTCTAAGTGTGTTTTTTATTATCCTAAACCGGTTTTTGTTATGAGAAAATCAATTGAAAACAGAACAGACCTTGCTCTTTTGGTTCGTGCTTTCTATGCAAAAATAAGAACAGATGAAGCAATTGGCTTTTATTTTAATGGTCTGATTCGGGATTGGAACGAACATTTAGAAAAATTAACAGACTTTTGGGAAACCAATTTGTTTGCTATCAAAAACTACAAAGGCAATCCTATTGAAGTTCATAACAACGTAGATGCACATTTTAACGAACAAATAACCTCCCATGAATTTGGAATTTGGCTCAATTTATGGTTCGCTACAATAGACGAACTTTTTGAGGGAGAAAATGCAGACACCTTAAAACGAAGAGCTCGAAAAATGAGTACTTTTCTTTATATGAATATGTTTGAAAGTAGAAAAAACAGGGTTGATTGAATCGTGTTTACTGCTTTTTTTTGGCATGTAGATTTTACTAATTACTTCAATAATTACTGCTACTACACCTAATTTACAAAGACATAAACTAGAGTAAAATTCTCGATTTCTTCAAAATGAATTTCAAATGATTTGATTAGATTATCAAAATAAAGTTCGGCATTTGTCTGCCCCTTTTTTAGTTCGAAAGGATGAACTTTTATATGATTCTTGAAGCTGATACCTTGTTCGTTTCGAATTTTAAAAATAGCTTCTTTTACACCCCAAATTACGGTAAGTTTTCTGATATAATCTTGTGTATTGTCTGGTTCTAAAAATTGAAATTCAGAATCGACGAATTTATCGGCAATTCGAATTATTTTTTCCCGTTGCAATTCCATATCAATTCCTACCATTTCCTCACTGATGATTATTGCCGAAAATTCATGCGAATGCGTTATCGAAATATGTTTCCCATCGTGCAAATGCGGCTTGCCAAACACATCATAATACAGATCAAAATCAGTATAACTCGCCTGTTGCAAAAGCTTACGAACACTCAAGAAAGCACGTTGGTGCATTTCGGATTTCATACCACTGAGTCGACAGGAATTACTATCATTAAGAACAACTGCATCAAACAACTCTTGAAAAGATTCTGTGATTTTCCAAACTAGAATTTGGGACGATGTATTAAAATTTATGGTTTTGTATAAAGGCATTGCAATTTTGATTTCTGATTGTTAGTTCTAGAATAACGTTAAGTAAATGTTTCCGAATAAATAATTATAGTACGATTACTTTACTACGTTTCTATTTTCAATAGGAGTTGCGTAAACTTCGTTTTCTCTTGTTCTTTTGTCCTTGCAAAGAATTGCGAGGCACAAAGCAAAGCAATATCATTAAAAATAGTTCAACAGCCCAGCTGTTTAAAGCCAACGCTTCTGCCCATCCCTACTTCCCTCCAAAGGATCTTGTCTTGAAAAAGATCAAAATAACTTCGCCAAATTTGGTACGCTTCATTTTAAAACCTTAACTTAAGTATTCTGTTTTTCTTAAAATCTACAATCTTAAATGCTTTTCGATTAAGGCATTAAACAAATCACAAATATTTTAGAAATTAGTTAAATTATAAAGTTATTACGTAAATTTGCATAAAATTTTTCACCCGAGCCTGAAAAGCGAACGGACAAAGTAATTACAAATATACTATAAATGAGTACAACGACTATGCCTTTTGTGGCTTTCAAAGTAAAAGACATTTCTCTAGCAGCCTGGGGAAGAAAAGAAATTGAACTAGCTGAAGCAGAAATGCCAGGTTTAATGGCACTTCGTTCAGAATACAAAGACGAACAACCACTTGCTGGTGCTCGTATTGCTGGATGTTTGCACATGACGATTCAAACTGCTGTTTTGATCGAAACATTAATCGCTCTTGGCGCAGAAGTTACTTGGAGTTCTTGTAACATTTTCTCTACTCAGGATCAAGCAGCAGCAGCAATTGCAGCAGCAGGAATTCAGGTTTATGCTTGGAAAGGTTTGAACGAAGTAGATTTTGATTGGTGTATCGAGCAAACATTGTTCTTTGGTGAAGACAGAAAACCATTGAATATGATTTTGGATGACGGTGGAGATTTAACTAATATGGTTATTGACCGTTTTCCTGAATTGGTTGCTGGAATCAAAGGATTGTCTGAAGAAACTACTACAGGTGTACACAGATTGTACGAAAGAGTAAAAGCGGGAACATTACCAATGCCTGCTATAAACGTAAATGACTCCGTTACTAAATCGAAATTCGATAACAAATACGGTTGTAAAGAATCGGCTGTAGATGCGGTTCGTCGTGCAACTGACATTATGTTGGCTGGAAAAAGAGTTATCGTTTGTGGATACGGAGACGTAGGAAAAGGAACTGCTGCTTCTTTTAGAGGTGCTGGCTCTATCGTAACCGTTACCGAAATTGACCCAATTTGCGCTTTACAAGCTGCAATGGACGGTTTTGAAGTAAAAAAATTAAACACAGTTGTAGCCAATGCCGACATTATAATTACTACTACTGGAAATAAAGATATCGTTCTTGGAAGTCACTTTGAGCAAATGAAAGATAAAACTATCGTTTGTAACATCGGACACTTTGACAACGAAATTGATATGGCTTGGTTGAACACAAATCACGGCGCATCAAAAATAGAAATCAAACCACAAGTTGACAAATATACTATCGCTGGAAAAGACATCCTTATCCTTGCCGAAGGTCGTTTGGTAAACCTTGGTTGCGCTACAGGCCACCCAAGTTTTGTAATGAGTAACTCCTTTACGAACCAAACTCTAGCTCAAATAGAATTGTGGAAAAACAGCTCGGCATATAACAATGACGTGTACATGTTACCAAAACACTTGGATGAAAAAGTGGCTTTCTTACACCTTGCAAAATTAGGTGTTGAATTAGAAACACTACGTGACGATCAGGCTTCTTATATTGGAGTTCCTGTTGAAGGTCCTTTTAAACCAGAATATTACAGGTACTAGTCGGATCATTGCGAGAAACGAAGTAATCTCTCCATTATAATTCAAAACCCTTACAGCAATGTAAGGGTTTTTTGTTTAAAAATAGCAACATTATATATGTGGCATACGTTTTATTTACAGATTCTATTATACCATTTAAACTTTGATTTTACTGGCAACATATTTCATCATTACCCTTTAGACACAAGGATTACTAACATATTTTATTCCAGTAAATTCAATATATTAATGGTATTAGTCCTTCAATTCATCACATACGAAAAAGTAAAAAAAGCCACACCTTAGGGTCTGTTAAGAAATAAATCGTACAAAAATTTAACGAAGTTATTTTGGTCTTTTTAAAGAAAAAAGAACAAGCTAAAACGAAGTTCACTAAACCCCTATAAAAATAGAAACATAGTGACGTAATTGCACGATTTATTTTAAAAACAACTAGTTATAGATGCCGCTTTTTTCGAATGATTATTCATGGGTAGACCCCGAATTTTCACCTAATGATTCAGTCAAAAATCAAACCGTTACAATAGCCTCAACAGCAACTCGCATTTCTTTTGCGGCAGCGACCATTTCGATTAAAGCTTTTTTGGTTTCGTCCCAATGTCTCGTTTTTAAGCCACAATCGGGGTTCACCCAAAGTTGATCAACAGGAATAACTGCCGAAGCTTTTTCTAATAATTGCACCATTTCAGCACGAGATGGCACTCGAGGAGAGTGAATGTCATAAACCCCAGGACCTATCTCGTTTGGATAATTAAAATTGGCAAATGCGTCGAGCAGTTCCATTTGAGAACGCGAACATTCTATCGTGATTACATCGGCATCCATCTCGGCAATATTTTGAATAATGTCATTAAATTCGCTATAACACATGTGAGTATGAATTTGAGTGTCGTCTTTTACGCCACTGGCCGAAATCCTAAAGGCTTTTATCGCCCAATCGAGATACGTTGCCCATTCTTCCTTTCGCAACGGCAATCCTTCTCTAATGGCTGGCTCATCAATTTGTATGATTTTGATTCCTGCATTTTCTAGGTCGATTACTTCATCACGTACCGCCAAAGCAATTTGCGTACAAGTCTCAGAACGCGGTTGGTCGTTACGCACAAATGACCATTGCAGGATAGTTACAGGCCCCGTTAGCATTCCTTTTACCCATTTTGGTGTAAGCGATTGTGCAAATTTGGCCCATTTTACGGTCATCGGATTTGGTCTGGAAACATCCCCATAAATCACAGGTGGCTTCACACATCGACTGCCATAACTTTGTACCCAACCGTTTTTGGTAAAGGTAAATCCGTCCAGCTGTTCTCCAAAATACTCTACCATGTCATTGCGTTCAAACTCGCCATGAACCAATACATCTATACCCGTTTCTTCCTGAAAACGAATGGTTTCTTCGGTTTCTTTTTGAAGTAAATCATCGTATTGCTGTTGGTTTAATTCGCCTTTTCTAAACTTGGCTCTCCAACTTCGTACTTCTGTTGTTTGTGGGAAAGAACCAATAGTTGTTGTTGGAAATAACGGAAGACTCAATACGTCTATTTGTTTTTTCCTTCGAATGGCAAACGGGTTTTCTCGTTTAGAATCATTTTCGGTACTATTGGTCACACGCGTTTTTACGACATCATTATGGATCAATTTTGATGTTTTTCGGTTTTCGTTGGCGACTGTGTTTTCAATAAATCGTATCGAATTATTACTATCTATTTCACCCGAAGCAAAATATTTTAAAAGTGTTAATTCTTCTATTTTTTGTTTAGCAAAAGCCATCCATTGCTTAATTTCGGGAGTTAGAGTAGTGTTGTTGGTTTCTAATTCTAAATCGCATGGACTGTGAATCAAAGAACAAGAAGTAGCGATAATGATTCTATTTTTGCCAAGCGAATCCGTAGCTTTTTTGATAAGAGCTAAGGATTTTTTGAAATCATTTTTCCAAATATTTCTTCCGTCAACAACACCAAGAGAAAGTATCGTGTCTTTGGATAATAGTTTAGATTCTATAATATCATCCAATTGAGACGGACAACGAACCAAGTCTAAATGTAGTGTATGAACAGGAAGCGCTAATGCTGTTGCTAAATTTTCTCCGAAACAGTCAAAATAGTTGGTAATAATTATCTTGATGTCAGGAAATTTTTTATTAATTTCGTTGTAAACGTAGGCAATAGCGTTTCGCTCTTTGTCGGTAAGATTCAAAGCCAAAAACGGTTCGTCAAACTGGATCCACGCTACTTTTTGAGCTTCTAACCTTTGTAAAATTTCAAAATAAACAGGAAGTAATTTATCGATAAGATCTATTCTATGAAAACCTTCTTCTTTTTCTTTTCCGAGAAGCAAGTAGGAAACAGGTCCGATAATAACTGGTTTTGTTGCAATACCAAGATCATTGGCTTCCTTGAACTCATCGATTATTTTCTCCGAAAACAATTCGAATTTTTGATTTTTGGTAAATTCAGGAACAATATAATGGTAGTTGGTATCAAACCATTTGGTCATTTCCATTGCCACTACATCTTGCCCGTCCTTTTGAGCGCCTCTTGCCATAGCAAAATACAAATCTAACGAGGTGTTTGTTTTGGCAAATTCGTTGTAACGCTCGGGAATTGCTCCCAATGTAAGCGATAAATCTAAGACCTGATCGTAAAACGAAAAATCGTTGGATGGAATTAAATCGATTCCCGTTTCGGCTTGTAGTTGCCAGTTTTCCCTACGAATAGCTACTCCAGTAGCCAAAAGCTCGTCTACCGAAATTTTTCCTGTCCAGTACAATTCACAGGCTTTTTTTAGTTCTCTGTTGCTACCAATTCGCGGATAGCCAAGATTGTTTGTTAGCATTTTTTTGCTTTTTAAATGATGAATAAATCAGTTAAAAGCTCTTGATGCATTTCAGAATACTTGCTTAAAATAAGGAGTAGAAAGGCGATACGTTATCCTGTAGAAATACACAACAAGGTATCAATTTACAATACCCGTTGCCTACAGAACGCACCAATCCTGACTATTGCTTCAAATCGCGAAAGCATTGTCAATTCGATAAAAGGCAGGTCTCCTGACTTGTAACATTTTTATCGTCCTTCCCATTCGCCAGAGCGAGCAGTGGATCTTATTGCAGATAAAAACTTTGTAGTTACTTACAGTTGCGCGACAGTTCGTGATTTACACACGATTCCCTATTAATTTACAGTTAAGTAAAACCTTTGTCGGTTGATGAAGAAATAAATTAAGAACTTAAATTCTATGCAAAAGTATGACATAATTATCTAAAATTTTCATCATTATACTTTTTGATTTCTTATTTCTAAGAGCCGTAGTATTTGAAATCACAATTTTTCTTTTAGAATAAAGGGCTCGGCGTTTTTTTTTGATAATTGAAAATGCCTATATTTCTATTACCTTTGATGTAAATTATCGTAATTCGTATATTAAAATGAACTGGGAACAACTATTATCACTAAAACGTCATGGCGACACAAGTAAAAGATTGCGAATAGAAGAAGAGGAAACCCGTTTGGGCTTCGAGGTCGATTATGATCGAATTATTTTTTCAGCTGCTTTTAGAAGTTTACAAGATAAGACCCAAGTTATTCCTTTGTCTAAAATTGATTTTGTACATACACGATTAACCCATAGTTTAGAAGTTTCGGTTGTTGGTCGCTCTTTGGGACGATTGGTTGGAAAAAAGATTATCGATAAATATCCCTATTTACAGGAAATTCATGGGTATCAAATGAATGATTTTGGAGCTATCGTTGCCGCTGCTTCTTTGGCGCATGATATTGGCAATCCGCCTTTTGGGCATTCTGGAGAGAAAGCCATTGGAGAATATTTTTCGATTGGCAATGGACTGCAGTACAAAGAGCAGTTATCTGAAAAAGAATGGCAGGATTTGACCGATTTTGAAGGAAATGCCAACGGATTCTCGGTATTAACAAGTTCACGCCCTGGAGTTCTAGGTGGCATTAGACTTTCGTATGCCACTTTGGGCGCATTTATGAAATACCCTAAAGAAAGTTTACCAAAAAAACCAACGACAAACATAGCCGATAAAAAATATGGGGTTTTTCAAACGGACAAATCTTTTTTTCAAGATGTCGCTGCCGATATGGGTTTGATTAGCAATAAAACAGGAAACGATATTGGTTTCGAAAGACACCCTTTGGCT
>JAYVGE010000066.1:0-12879 GCA_043772515.1 Flavobacterium sp.
AGGCGTTCGTTGGGATTTTAATTAGCTTTCTAGTTTTTGGTCGAAAATGAAGGATCTCTTTTTTTAAGGGTCTGTTAAGTAAATGTTTCAAAAACAAACCCTGCAATTGCTTTGTTCTTTTGTTGTTGTTGTTGTTGTTGTTGTAATTTAACAGCCCTTAAATAATATAAAATCTGTAAAATTTGAGTGAAAAATTGCACGCAGATTTGTAGAATGAAACACTATGTAGCATCAATTAATCCAATATAAAATTCAAATTCTCCTCAATATCTGTACTGATGTAATTTTCATCCAAAAGCGAATCTGCCAATAGTTTTTTGATTTCCTGCAAACGAATTATTTTTTCTTCAACGGTATTTTTGGTAATAAAACGAATCACATTTACTTTATTCAATTGCCCAATTCTATGGGCACGACCAATACCCTGTTTTTCAGAAAAGGGATTCCACCAAGGATCCAGAAAAATAACATAGGAAGCTTTGGTAATGTTAAGTCCTACCCCACCCGCTTTCAAAGAGATAAAAAACAACAATGGTTTTTCCTGTTCTTGAAAACGATTGACTTCAAATTCCCGTTCTTTCAAAGGCGTTTCTCCTGTAAGCTCACAAAAATCGATTTTATTTTCTTTGCACCAAGTTTTGTAAAAATTCAAATTGGATACAAACGAACTAAAAACAATTGTCTTTTGGTTCGATTGTACCAAAGTTTCTAAATAGCGAGTCGCGGCAATATATTTCCCCGAATCCATTTCTGATTTGGAATCAATCATTTTCGGGTGATTGCTCAATTGTCTTAAACGCATCAATGTATTGATAATATTGATTTTATCTATTCCGGAACCATCCGCTTTTATGAGTGAGTTTCTAGCTTTTGATTTTTCTTCTTCGTATAATTTTTCTTGTTCAGGTTCCATTTCGCAATAAAAAATCTGCTCGGACAGTTCTGGCAAATCTTTTAAAACTTGTTCTTTGGTACGTCTTAAAATAAAAGGGCTAATTAGATTTTTCAATTCCAATAAACTATTCTCGTCTTGCTTTTTCTCTATTGCCATTTTATAATTTTCGACAAAAAAAGAATAACTCCCCAAGATATTCGGATTGATAAATTGCATTTGTGACCATAAATCATCTAGGGAGTTCTCTATTGGGGTACCGCTCAACGATATTTTGTTACTGGCTTTTATTTGATTGATAGCCTTAAAAATTTTCGAATTTTTGTTTTTGATGTATTGACTTTCGTCCAAAATCAAATACCTGAAATTGTACTTTTCTAAAATCGAAATATCTCTGGAAACGATAGCATAACTGGTAAAAATTAAATCATATTTTTCTATTTTTTTAGAAAGTAGTTTTCGGTCATTGCCAATGTATTGCACTCTTCGAAAATGCGGTGTAAATTTTCGAGCTTCACTATACCAGTTAAAAACCAATGAAGAAGGCAAAACAACCAAGGCTTTTAGGTATTCTTTGGGCATTGGAATTTCGTTTCCAAATAAATCGAGTTGGATGTTTTCTATTTTTTCAAATTCTAATTTTTCCTGTACGGCAACCAGCGTAGCCAATGTTTGTAATGTTTTTCCTAATCCCATGTCGTCAGCCAAACAAGCGCCTAAACCATTGTTGTAATGTTCCAACAACCATTTAACTCCTTCCGTTTGATACGGTCTTAATGTCGCTTTTACCAAAGGCGAAGGTTTGTAATCGATATCGGTTTGTAAATTAAATGTGCTTTTTAACTCCGAAATCCCTTCCAAAACAGCAAAATTACTTTTGGGTAACGTAAGATTTCCGTTTTTTACTTTTGCCAATTTCGCCATTGGTCCATAAAGTGTCATCCATTCGATCGGAATCAAAAAATAGTCCCCATTGGGTAAAATAAAAAGTCGGTTTCTATTTTTTATATTCGAAATTATTTCACTAAAATTAAATTCAAATGCAACACAAACCACTATCATTTTTATGTCAAACCAATCGCTTTTTGTTTCATTCGAAAACTGAATTTCTACTTTGTGGGTGCTGATTTTCTTACTGTCAATTTTTATATTATCTGTAGAAAATCCTAAAAAATCAAGCGTTTCTTGATTTTCTATAACCCATTGAATGGTCTCGTACGGGTCTTGCTTTCCTTCTTTTGGCGAAAGCCCGAAAAAGCCAGTTCCTGTTTTAATAAAGCCAAGTTCTTGCAATTTATTTTCAAATGATGCTTCTTCGACTGTCCTTTTGTATTGAATCACTTTGATTTCATTCAAATTGCAAGTATCTATTTCAGAATGGGTTTTCTTGGTTTCGCTATTATCAAAACAAAAACCATCATAGTCGAATAAAAGGTTGAGAAAATACGTGTTTTTGAAAAAGTCGTGGATCAACTGGAGCCTGCAAGAAGTGATTTTGTCTTTTAGCTCGACTGCAAATCCTGTGGCTTTTATATCTGCTTTTTTTGCCACATCCTTTATGAATTTCTCAAAGTATTCAGAGACCATTTTCGAAGGAATTTCGACGGTCTTCTTTTTCAAAAAAGGAATGATTTTTTTAGTATTGATGTCTTTTAGAGCGTACAATTTATGATAGGCAACTAACCATCCCGGCTCGTCTAAAAGAAGTGTGACATCGGTGTTTGAAGGATAAAATAAGGTTGTCTCGTCTTTTAAAAGTAAGGTATAAGAAATTCCGTTTTCGTGTTTATCAAATTGAAGATTAGTCTCCAATGCTGGATTTTCAGTAGCAATGCGACTAATGCGAAAATCTTTTTCTTTTCCTAGATTGAGCGAGAGCGGAAAATCGTTTTGACAAACCAAAGTATAAAATTGGTCTAAATTATTTTTTATAAATTGCCGAATGCCAAAGGCTAGCTTGGTGTCTTTGAATAAATCCTCAATAGTTTTAGCAGACTTGATGTTCTTACTGAATTTTTTAAAAACTTTTTCGGGTTTTAAATCCTCACAAATGGTCAAGACTTTCTTGGTGGTCACGTCTAAATTTTCAATAATCACACCAAAACTTTGAAGTACCTCGGGACTCGCTTTCTTGTCTAGGTAAGTTATAACTCCAGAATGTCCTACAATATAAGCAGTCGGGATATAGATGCTTAGCTTTTTTTCAAAACTAATATCAAAACAGAATTGAAAGGAATTATCGGTTTTCAAAGAGATTTTTTTTATTAGGATCGTAAATAATGTCTTTTTTTTTAATTACCTCCAGCTTTAGCAGGAGGAATCAAGTCAGAAATTCCCATTAAGGCTTTAGCCAAATAACTTTTTTGGCTAAAGCCAATTTTATTGTCATTATTTCCTCCCTTCAGCTAAAGCTGGAAGCAATTGAAAGCTGAAGGCGATAAAACGATGAGAAATGCTATTTATTTAAAACAAACAGGAATGATTTCGCCTTTTGCCAGACAATATTTTTCTACCAATTCGGGAGCTATTTTATTGGTATAATCTTCTTCAACGACAGTAAAACCAATACTTCTCAGTTTGTCAAAATAATCACGTCCATAAATACGTACGTGATCATATTGTCCAAATATTTTGGCGCGTTCTTTTTGGTCGGTAATCGTATCATCTGCAAAGGTTACGGCTCTATTCAAATCTTGTGGAATTTGCAAAATAGCCATTCCGCCTGGCTTCAAAACGCGATACAATTCTTGCATGGCTTTGGTATCATCTGGAATATGTTCCAATACATGATTGCAAAGAATGACATCATATTGATTGTCATCAAAAGGCAAATCACAAATATCTGCTTTTACATCGGCAAGGGGCGAAAACAAATCGGTTGTGGTGTATTCTAGATTTTTTTGCTTTCGGAACAATTTATAAAAAGCCTGTTCTGGTGCAAAATGCAATACTTTCTTTTGAGCCGTAAAAAAAGCGGTTTGTTCGTTTAGGTATAACCAAAGCAAGCGGTGTCTCTCTAACGAAAGTGTACTTGGTGAAAGTACATTGTTGCGTTGTGTTTCGTAGCCATAAGGCAACATCGATTTGAAACTTTTCCCGTCGATAGGATCAGTAAAATTAGTTCCTTTTAATGAAAATGCAATAATAGGACGTACTACATAGCTTAAACGAATTAAGATAGGACGAGGGATGGTATTGAGTATAAGTTTGAACACAGATTTCATGGGGTAAAATTTTTAGATATTTAGTGCCGATTATTCGACACAGATTTCACAGATTATTTTCACAAAATAACTCTTCTGTATTTTAGGCTGTCTTCTCCGAAGTTAATTACCAGTCCAATTTTATTTTTTGAACATGCTAAATAATTCAAAGTTTGCCCTGTATCACTGCTTGTTAATTGAAAGATAGCTTTTATTTCTAAAATTATTTCGTCGAAAACCACAAAGTCTGCAAAATAACGCTTAGATAATATTATATCTTTATACTCAACATTGTATTCTTTTCTCTTTCAAAAGGGATTTTATTTTTTGTAAACTCATATTGTAACGCTTCTTTATAAATAATTTCATTGAACCCTTTTCCAAGAATTTTATGAACTTCCATACAAAGACCAATAATTTTATAAGTTTCCTCTTTTAAATAAAAATCTTCCATTTATAAAATAATTTAATCTGTGAAATCTGTGTCAAAAAAAAACGCTAATCTGTGTTTTAAATCACAAACGGCACTTTTCTAAACTCATCTTCTTCCTGACTCACGATGCCCAATTCTTTATACACATAAGCAAACGTTGATAAAATCTCTGGTTTCCCGTCTATTATAGCCACATCGTGTTCGAAATGGGCAGATGGTTTTCCGTCGGCGGTGGTAATTGTCCAACCGTCTTTGTGCTGTTTGATATTTTTGGTTCCCATGTTAATCATCGGTTCAATAGCGACAACCATTCCTTCTATAAACAATTTTCCGCGACCTTTTTTACCATAATTAGGCATTTCTGGATCTTCGTGCATTTTTTGTCCCAATCCATGTCCAACCAATTCTCGAACCACACCATAACCATGGGACTCGGTATATTTTTGAATTGCATTTCCTACATCTTCAACACGGTTTCCAACTCGTAATTCTCGAATTCCTACATACAAAGACTCTTTGGTCACTTGCAATAATCTTTTGGTCTCTGGAGCAACATCTCCAATCTCGAAAGAGTAAGCGTGATCACCGTGGTATCCATTTTTATAAGCACCACAGTCTACCGAAATAACATCCCCACTTTCTAGAGGCGTGTTGTTCGGAATTCCATGAACCACCTGAGCGTTCGGACTCATACAAAGCGAATTCGGAAAACCATACAAACCAAGAAAACTTGGTACAGCACCATGATCTCGAATAAATTCTTCGGCTAGTTTGTCTAAATAAAGTGTGGTAACGCCAACTTTTATTTCGCCAGCAATCATTCCTAATGTTTTTGAAACGATTAAGGCACTTTCGCGCATCAATTCTATTTCCTCACGTGATTTTACAATAATCATAGTTTCGTATTTTCAGTTGGCAAAAGTACAATTTTAATATTATTTTGTTTGTGTTGCTTCAGAATTTATAGTATTACTTCAATTATATTTAGTTTTAGAAACTTCGTATACTAACGAAGGCTCTTCCACTTTTATTTACTTTTGGCTTTTATTTTTTAGCATCCATGACAAAACTAATCACTTAACTAATTTACAACTAATTACTTAAAACAAAAAAAACCCAAACTATCATCATGACACTTTGGGTTTTTTTGTTTTAAATTTAAAAAATTATCTAGCTTGAACAGCCCCATCTGGAAAATCAGAAAACAAACCATCCAATCCTAATTTATAGAAAACTTGATATTCTAAACTCGGATTATTATAGTAGTTACGCAACAAACGCCTCCCCTCATTTCTAAAGGTATAGGCATGTACTTGCAACCCTTTTTTATGAGCGTCGGCGATTAGAGTCGTCGGTTGTAACGCCTCTTTATCGGCATCATTTACTTTGCCGTCTGCATTCAAATCATCGGCTTTACCATCATTATTAGCATCTATTCCTTTGTACGAAATAACAAACGGTTTCCATGGTCCAATGCCATTAGCATAGGTTTTAACAAAGTCTAAACCTGCCTGTGTTCTAAAAAAACCATAATCTCTAACGTCTCCTTTCAGATGCCAATCATACGGTTTCCCGTCAGAAATAGTCTCACCTGCTGGAACCGTAAAAATTAAATCACCACTTAGAGTCACATCATAACAGCTTAACAGTTGAATAATTTTTACAGTCGATTTACTTCGAATATACTGTAAATTAGACACTTCGAATGACTGAATATAAACTGGAGCGGCCGCATTATTCCAACCTTCGGCGGTTAGTACTTCTAACAGTTTATCCGTAATTTTTAAATCTAGTGCCTCATGAAAAGAAGGATGCTTGGTTTCTGGATAAATTCCAATGGTACGCCCTGTCTGCACCGATTTTTGTTTTGCCAAAGCGATAACTTCTGCAAATGTAGGAATCGCATACAGGTTATTGTATTCTTGCGAGCGTTCTGCAAAAGCTTGTTTTGCTTTTAACTGTTTGATTTCTGCCAAGGTAAAATCACTTACAAACCAATCGGTTACCATTGCTCCATCGACATTTTTAGTCGTCTTTTTGGATGCGAAAGCAGGAACATCAGCCACGTTTGTTGTTCCAGATAACATCGGTTCATGGCGCACCACCAACTGATTATCCTTTGTCATAACCAAATCAGGCTCGATAAAGTCTGCTCCCATTTCGATCCCCTTGGTATATGCTTCAATGGTGTGTTCTGGCAAATATCCCGATGCGCCACGATGAGCAACTACAATGGGATTTGCTCCTGTTAGAGTAGGATACTTAGTCTTTTCTTGTACCGGATCATTTTGATCATCCTTGTTACAAGATAGTAACAACATGGCACTAGTCAAAAAGAAGGCACTTCGTAAAATTTGTATTGGGGTCATAATTGATATTTTTGGTAAATAAATTGAATTTCGCCTCAATTAACGTTAGCCTTAAGTTAAGTATCTGTTATAAAATTTTATAGTTAAAGAAAAACCCATTGATAATTTCGTTTTTTTTGAACTTACCACTAAAAAAACGGTCCCTGAATACTTTTTACGAACGAATCTTCTGCTCCCATTTCCAGGCGCTAGCCATGGCTTCATCTAGAGTAGACACGGCTTTCCATCCCAAAACAGTATTGGCTTTGTCTGTATTGGCATAAGCCGAAGTAATATCCCCTTCTCTGCGAGGAACAATTTTGTAAGGCAGTTTTTGACCGCTCACTTTTTCGAAACTATGGATTACTTCTAGAACTGAACTCCCAGTACCTGTTCCTAGATTGAACGTTTCTACTTTGTCGATATTTTTTTTATTCAATAGCCGTTGCAATGCAATTACGTGGGCTTTGGCCAAATCGACTACGTGTATGTAATCCCGAATACAGGTTCCGTCAGGAGTTGGGTAATCGTTACCAAAAACAGATAATTCTTGACGCAAACCAAAACCGGTTTGAGTGATAAACGGCACTAAATTCTGAGGCACTCCAATCGGCAATTCGCCAATTTCGGCAGTCGGGTGAGAACCAATCGGATTGAAATAACGCAATAAAATCGCATTAACATTGGTTACTTTGGTTACATCGATAATAATTTCTTCTCCGATTTTTTTGGTATTCCCATAAGGAGAAATTGGCTGTTGTACTGGTGCGTTTTCGGTAATTGGCATTTTTTCGGCTTGACCGTAAACCGTACAAGAAGAACTAAAAATAAAATTAGCTTCTGCTTTTTGCTGCAATTCTTGCAACACATACACCAAAGCACTAATATTGTTTTCGTAATACAACAACGGATTCTCTACACTTTCGCCAACTGCTTTTGAAGCTGCAAAATGAATTACACCAGCCACATCACTATGTTTCTTAAAGAAATTTTGAACTGCGGTTTTATCACGTAAATCAACATTTTCATAAAACGGTGTTTTGCCAGTAATGGCAACAATTCCTTTTAGAACTTCTTCCGAAGAGTTCAAAAGATTATCAACAATGACTACTTCAAAACCTTCGTTTTGCAATTCGACAACGGTGTGAGAACCGATAAAACCTAAACCTCCTGTTACTACTATTTTCATGTTATTGGTTATTGGTTAAAAGTTATTGATTAAAAAAGTTATTCGTTTAATACCATTTAAGTTTAGATTTTACTATAAAACAGAGCTTTTTTTCTTTCCTTTTCAAAAGAAAAATCGAGCATAGCATGACTACGTTTTATTTTGAAAAAAAAGGAAAACAGACTATTTTATTACGGTAAATTCTAGGCTTAAATAGTATAATGCATTACGTTTAACTTTTTGACGAAATAACTATAACGTATTAAGAAATTCTAAAACACTATCGGTTATGAATTTAATTTGCTCATCATCTAATTCGGTATGCATTGGCAACGACAACACTTCCTGAACTAATTGATTGGTTACCGGGAAACAATCTTCTTTGTAACGAGCATCTAAATATGCTTTTTGAGAATGCAACGGAATTGGGTAATAAATAGCGCATGGAATCCCTTTGCCAAGCAAATGTTGTAGCAATCCGTTTCGATCTGCATTGATAATTCTCAGTGTATATTGATGAAAAACGTGGTCATCCTCTTTTAAATCAAACTCTGGAACAATTATATTAGAATGCCTAGAAAAAGCAATATTGTATTTTGCAGCAGTCCTTCGACGTGTTTGATTATACTGGTCTAGCAATACTAATTTAGCATTCAGAACCGCGGCTTGAATGCTATCCAAACGAGAATTAACACCCACTACATCATGATGATAACGCTCGTACATTCCATGATTCACAATACCTCGAAGCGTGTGAGCCAGTTCGTCATCATTGGTAAAAATTGCACCGCCATCTCCATAACAACCTAAGTTTTTAGAAGGAAAAAACGAAGTTGATCCAACATGACCAATCGCTCCCGCTTTTATTTTAGTCCCATTCAAAAATTGGCAATTGGCTCCAATTGCCTGTGCATTATCTTCGATAACATAAAGATTGTGTTCCTTAGCAATTGCCATAATCGCTTCCATATTGGCAACACGTCCAAACAAATGAACTGGAACAATAGCTTTAGTTTTTGGGGTAATTGCTTTTTTGATGGCTGCAATAGAAATATTCATAGTATCTAAATCGACATCAACCAAAACGGGGGTTAGTTGCAACAAAGCAATTACTTCGACAGTTGCTGCAAAAGTAAAATCGGCAGTAATAACCTCATCCCCTGGCTTCAATCCCAATCCCATCATAGCAATTTGCAATCCATCGGTTCCATTAGCACACGGAATTACATGTTTTACGCCAAGATATTCTTCGAGCGATTTTTGAAAAGCATGAACATGAGGACCATTAATATACGTATTAGTATCCAAAACTTCTTGGATCGAAGCGTTTACTGTATCTTTTATTTTGTCGTATTGACTTTTTAAGTCAACCATTTGTATTTTTTTCATTTTTTTTATTTAAAATTTAGCCTTCAACAAGGCTCAAGGCTACATTAATTCACCATTTTAAGTTACTATAGCTAAGTTGTTTTTACCAAAACGAATCACAAAAATAGTTATTTATTGAGTTACAGCAATGGAAATTATTCAAAGTGATGTAATTTAGCAACCCAATTTAAAGCTTATGATTTTCTTCTATAATTTATTTGTAATTTTCGCTTCGCAAGTCCTCAAAGCAATTTCCCATTTCAGTCCAAAAATAAAACTTTTTGTCTCTGGTCGAAAGACCGTTTTATCTACTTTGGAAAAAAAAATAAAACCTACAGACAAAACAATTTGGTTTCATGCCGCCTCACTTGGTGAATATGAGCAAGGATTGCCCGTGATTGAAAAAATCAAAGAAAAATATCCTTTACACAAAATCGTGATTACTTTCTTTTCTCCATCTGGTTATGAAGTTAGAAAGAACAATACGGTTGCCGATATCACCGTTTATTTGCCCTTAGACACCAAAAAAAATGCAACGCAATTTATTTCATTGGTTCATCCTGAACTCGTTTTCTTTATTAAATATGAATTTTGGTTAAATTATTTAGCCGAACTCAAAACACAAAACACGCCAACGTATTTAATTTCAGGGATTTTTAGAGAGCAACAAATGTTTTTTAAATGGTATGGCGGATTTTACAAAAAAGCACTCGATACGTTCACTTACTTTTTTGTTCAAAATGAAAGTTCAAAAAAATTATTACTTCAATTAGGCAAAACCAATGTTACGGTTTCTGGAGATACCCGATTTGACAGAGTTGCCGCAATATTGGAAAAAGACACTACTTTGGATTTTATTTCTCAATTTAAAGACAACACTTTTACAATCGTTGCAGGAAGCTCCTGGCCAAAAGACGAAAGTCTATTAGTGGATTATATCAACACAACTACTTCCAAAATAAAATTTATAATTGCTCCTCACAATATAAAAACAGAACAAATTGAGGCTTTAAAAAACAACATTTCTAAAAAAGTAATTTTGTTCTCGGAAAAAGAAGGCAAAGATTTATCCGAGTTCGACGTCTTTATCGTAGACACCATTGGGATTCTTACTAAAATTTATAGTTATGCCGACCTTGCCTACGTGGGTGGTGGTTTCGGAAACCCGGGCGTACACAACCTTCTCGAACCCGCTACATTCGGATTGCCAATCGTAATCGGCCCTAACTATTCTCATTTTGCAGAAGCAATTGCTTTGGTCAATTTAGGAGGATGCCTGCCAGTATCTAACAAAAAAGAACTAGCAGCGGTTTGTAACAATTTGTTATACGACCAAACTTTTCGCTACGAAAAAGGAAACATTTGCAGCACTTTTGTACAGATGAATAAAGGTGCTACAAACACCATTCTAAAACACCTAATAAATGATACAATTTAAACCCCTAGAAAATTCCGATATCGAAAAGAGCGTCACAATGATGCAAGAATTCTATAGTATCGACAACTACCCTATTGATGTTACAGTTTCCAAAGCTTTATTTGAGGAATTTATCACCAATGAAAACCTTGGAAAATCATGGTTGATTCTCTTCGACAATGAAATCGTTGGTTATATAATTCTAACCTTTGTTTTTAGTTTTGAGTACCAAGGAAGAATTGCTTTTTTAGACGAATTCTACCTAACAGAAAAAGCACGTGGCAAAGGAATTGGTAGTAAAGCTGTTACATTCATCCAATCGGTATGTCATAAAACATCGTTAAAACTGATCTACCTAGAAGTCGAAAACCATAACAAAAAAGCGCAAAAACTGTACCTTTCCAGCGGCTTTGAAGCTCACAATCGGAAATTAATGAAATACAAAATCGAATACAATTACTAAACAAAAGAATATGAAATTTTTAAAGTTGTTACTATTATTATTTGTTATTCAGACACAAGCCCAGCAAGGCGGCATGTGGATTCCTTCTCTTTTGCAAGGAATGAATGAAAAAGAAATGAAAAACTTGGGTATGAAAATGTCTGCAAAAGACATTTACGATGTAAATCAATCGAGTCTAAAAGATGCTGTCCCGCATTTTAACGGTGGCTGCACCTCGGAGGTCATCTCGCCAAAAGGATTGATTTTAACCAATCATCACTGTGGTTTTGGTCAGATTCAGTCACATTCAACCATCGATCATGATTATTTGACCCATGGTTTTTGGGCGTACAAAATGGAAGAAGAATTACCAAACAAAGATTTGGTTGTAACCTTTATTGTAAAAATTGAAGATATAACCGTCAAAGTTCTAGAAGGTTTGACCACGCTAGTAACAGAAGTAGAAAAACAAAAGAAAATTCAAGAAAACATAACATCATTGACCAACTCGTTGCCAAAAGAAAACTGGCAAGAAAATAAGATCCGCACCTTTTTTGAAGGCAATCAATACCTGCTTTTTGTAACAGAAACATTCAAAGACGTCCGTTTAGTAGGCGCTCCGCCATCGGCAATAGGAAAATTTGGCTCTGACACAGACAATTGGGTTTGGCCACGCCATACAGGAGATTTTTCTTTGTTTAGAATTTATGCAGACCAGAACAATCACCCCGCTGCCTACTCCAAAGACAACATTCCTTATTCTCCAAAACACTTTTTGCCAATTTCACTAGATGGCGTAGCAGAAGACGATTTTACTTTGGTTTTTGGATATCCAGGTAAAACAAACGAATACTTACCTGCCGTTGCAATCGAACAAATCGTAAAGGAATTAAATCCCGCAAAAGTCGAAATTAGAGACAAAGCATTAAAAGTTGTCGATGGATTCATGAGAAAAGACAATGCGATTAAAATTCAGTACGCCTCAAAATATGCTGGAATTGCAAATTACTGGAAAAAATGGATTGGAGAAACTCAAGGACTAAAGAAATCGAATGCTGTTGCCAACAAAAGAGAAGCCGAAAAAGGATTTCAAGAAAAAATCGGCAAAGCCGGAAAAGAAACCGAATACGGAACCCTTTTATCTGATTTTGAAAAGAACTACACCGAAATCGCTCCTTATGCCTTGGCAAGAGACTATTTTACAGAAGTAGTCCTACGCAATACCGAATTGCTAAGTGTTGGATACAAATTGTACCAATTAGAACAAATTTACAATACCAAAGGCGAACAATCTTTTACAGACAGAAAAAACAATCTTGCCACTGGATTAGATGCTTTTTACAAAGACTTCAATCCCAATGTCGACGAAAAAGTATTCGAACAACTAATTGAACTGTATGTTACAAAATCCCCTAAACAATTTTTACCACCCCGTTTATTCAATGTGAATACCAAAGATTTAACAGCCGAAATTTATACCAATTCGAAATTGGTAAATCATAATTCCCTAAAAGAATTATTAACAGGAGACACCAAAACAGTTCTAGCAAACATGAATAACGACAAAGGGTTTCAACTCGTAAAAGAACTAGCAGACAAATACACCAA
>JAYVGE010000067.1:0-12873 GCA_043772515.1 Flavobacterium sp.
GTTAATCTCCGATTTGTCGTTTAAAATTGATTATAGAGCCAACATACTCAACTCTGGCGAAGAATTAATAGGCGCAGTAAAACAATTGTTTCCAGAAATAAAAATCATTGCCTTTTCTATCGAAGACAAATCCTATCGCATAAAATCATTATTTGACAAATACAATATCAATGGTTTTGTCATGAAAGGACGCAATAGTATTCCAGAACTCAAAAAAGCAGTTGAAGTTGTCTATGAAGACACCCAAAAATACCTGTCTCCAGAATTGAACTATATGCTACAAGACAAAACCGTCAATGAGATAGACAATTACGACATTCAACTCATAAAATATCTTTCTATGGGCGTGGCTCAGGAAAACATGGAGGCAACTTTTGCTGCAGTTGGCATTACTCCAAACAGTAAAAGCACCATAGAAAAGCGCATCAGCAAACTCAAAACATACTTCAAAGCAAACAATACCGTACATCTTGTAGCTATTGCCAAAGACTTAGGATTGGTTTAGCACTTTATTACTTCCTCTATTATTCATGGCCTAGCTCGTTTCTAAAACGGGTTAGGTCCTTTTTTTTACATCCAATCGACAGAATATTTTATCTAAAAAATAAAATATTTTGCCTACTTACGGATTTCCGTAAGGAATTGATTTTTAATGGTATTAAGTTTGGATAATTATTAATCAAAATAAAATTAAAAATATGGCAGCATCATACGAAATCAAATGTATCAACAAATCAGACAGAACCAATATTCATGAAAGAATAACAAATATTGGAGGAATAAATCAAGATGGTACAAGGTGGAAAATAAGTCAAATTGAAGCAATTTCTAGTATTGAATCTGGAAAGTGGAGTTTTTACGTAAATAGACCGGCTGGAAAAGTAAATGTTATAGTAGCTAAAAGTGCGGCTGGAAATAAATATTTAAAAACCGAAGCTGATGATTCCCAATCAAACAATTTATTAATCTTACCAGAGTGTCAATCATTCTAATACCAAATAAAAATATTATGATAAACGATTTAAAGAAGTTTCTTAACGAAGAACAAGACCCAAAAGCTGTTGAAAAATTAATGATCAAAGTCAATGGGTTACTTACTTCAGGTGAAAAAGTAGAATATATTGCTGTACAAAAAAAACCAGCAATAAACCTGTCTCTGGATTGTATTGCATTAACCAACAAAAGAATAGTTTTTTGTAGACCAAAAAACTTTGGATTATCGATGGATTTTCAAGATTATGCTTGGAAAGACATTGCAGATTGCCATATGAAAGAAGGTCTTATGGGTGCAACCTTCTCCATAAAAACAACAAAAGGAGGTTTGAATATGCTTGATTATCTGCCAAAATCCCAAGCAAGAAAACTTTACCAATTTGGACAGGAAAAAGAAGAAGATATGATTGAATATAGACGCCAACATGCGCTTGAAGATAAAAGAGCAGCGGCTGGTGGAGGAATTACGGTTAATGCTGGAACTTCAATACCATCGAATATGGAACAAAAAGATGATCCAATGGAGACGTTACAAAAATTAAAAAAGCTGTTAGACAGCGAAATTATATCTCAAGAAGAATTTGATACAAAAAAAATAGAAATAATCTCTAAAATGTAAACTATGAAAAGTAAACTAACGGCAGTAATATTAACCTTTTTTTTAGGTGGATTTGGAATACATAAATTCTATTTAGGTCAAGCGAAACAAGGTATTATGTATATCCTTTTTTGTTGGACTATGATACCAGCTTTAATTGCATTCTTTGAATTCTTCGGATTATTATTTATGTCTGATAATACATTTAATATTAAGTATAATAATGAGTTCCGATAAATAGTCTATGTTCTCAGGATTTAAAAACCAAAATTAAAACTTAAATAGCAATTGATTAAAGAGGAATAACCTAACAATTATTAATCCAATAAACAACAAACCATGAAGTTTCCAAAATTTATTATTAAAAAAAGCACCAACGAACAATTCTATTTTAATTTATGGTCTAAAGATGAAGCTATTGTTCTGAAAAGTGAAATGTACACTACCAAACAAAATTGTAAAAACGGAATTGAGTCCGTAAAAACAAACGCGCCATTGGATAAAAATTACGACCGAAAAACATCCGAAAACGCCAAATACTATTTTGTTCTAAAGTCACAAAATAATGGTCAAGTGATTGGAACCAGCAATATGTACCCAACCGCATCGGATAGAGACACGGCAATTGAGAGCGTAAAAATAGATGCTCCGATAGCCTAAACCGAAGATTTATCTTAATTTATAAAATCTATGGAACTTTCTACCCAACTCAAATCTTTGTCCGATAAAATCAATCAACTAAAGGACAAAATTGAAACCGAAGAATCTACAAAACACGCTTTTGTGCTTCCTTTTATCAACATTTTAGGCTACGACACTTTTAATCCAACCGAAGTAATACCAGAATTCACCGCCGATATTGGTCTCAAAAAAGGCGAGAAAGTCGACTATGCCATTATTCAAGAGGGAGCGCCAATATTGATTATCGAATGCAAGAATTGGAAAGAGAAATTATCCGTTCACAATTCGCAATTGTTTCGCTATTTTCATGTTACCAAAACTCGTTTTGCCCTTTTAACGAACGGAATTACCTATCAGTTTTTCACCGATTTGGATGAGAAAAATAAAATGGATGCAAAACCATTTCTGGAGTTCGACATCACTTCGCTAAAAGACAATGTGATTAATGAAATAGCAAAATTTCATAAGTCTAGTTTTGATGTCAATCATATTGTAAGCAATGCAAGTTCCTTAAAATACATACAGGAAATCAGAAAACAGATTAATGATGAATTGTCCAATCCATCCAATGAATTTGCAAAACTGTTTGCCAACAAAGTCTATTCTGGACGCTTGACCGAAAAAGTGATGGAGGAGTTTAAAGATTTAGTTCAAAAAGGCTTCAATCAATTTATTAGCGACAAAATAAATGACCGCCTTAACGCAGCTCTCAACAAAGAATCACAACAGCAACAAGAGGGACAAATTGAATCTACAGCAGAAGACAACAAGATTTGTACCAGCGAGGAAGAGCTTGAAGCCTATAGAATTGTAGTGGCTATACTGAGACGAAAACTACCAACCAGCAGAATCGTTTCTCGTGATACGCAATCCTATTTTGGAATTTTATTAGACGACAACAATCGTAAACCTTTATGCCGATTACACCTCAACAACGGTAAAAAATATATTGGGCTTTTCAATACTGATAAAAGTGAAGTGCGCCAACCCATTCAAACTATAGATGATATTTATTTGTTTGAGAAAGAGTTGTTGGAGACGGTTGGGTTGTATCAAGGAGAAAAACAATTACAAACAAATTAAATTATGAAATTAAAACAAAAAATTTTAATCATTGTGAGCGTCATTCTATTAATAGCCATATTCACAAATCCCAATCAAACAGAACATAAAGAAAAAGTCAAATCAACTATTACTACTTTTTATCAAAAAAAATTAGAAGAGAACAAAACTACTTCAAGTAATGGTTTTGAAGCCCTAGGAAATTTACTAGGTAACTCTTTCATTAATACAATGGTTGAAAATGCTGTGACTTGTGATAATTATTTTCTATTTTCTGTCACTAAAATCAACTATGAGGGTCAAGACAAATCAATTGGATATGGTGTATTAGGAAATGTTTTCCTTTCTGGTAAAATTGAAGAAGCTTTCAATAAATAAGGGATAGCTGCTATTAATTTTAAAACACCCAAAAAACGGGTGTTTTTTTATATTCTTTCCATTACGGATTTCCGTAAGGAATCGATTTGTAATCCCTTTACATTTGAAATAAAAATAACATGACAAAAAAATTACTTTTCATCTTACTTTCATTTTGGTTCGTAACGTCTTGCAAAAAAGGACAACCAAAAACACAACCTCAAGCCTTCTACAAAAAAGGTATCACACCAGATGACATTCAAACCATTACCCCCGAAGAAGCCAAAACCTATCATACAGATTTAAAATACGATTATGAATATCGAACAGGAACCTCTGGCAATTATGAATACAACTATGAAATAGAGGGAATAGATCAAGAGGGAGATTCCGTTTCGGGTGTTATCAATATAAAAGGGAAACATGGGGCGGGTAGAATCATCGACAGAGACAAAAAAAACATCGACATTCATGTAGAATGGGTTGGTTATGGCAAACTAAAAGGAACTGACAATGATTGCAACGAATATACATTAGAAACTAATTAAACACATGTAATACAAATCATGAAACTACTTTCAATTTTATTCTTTTTTACCCTAACAGCACATACATCTGTAGTAACCAACGTTTATATCTGTGGTTCGGCTGGAGCAAAAAAATACCATTACAGTGAATCGTGTCGGGGGCTCAACGCCTGCAAAAAACAAACGGCAAAAGTATCTTTAAAGCAAGCACAGGATAGTGGACTCACACTTTGTGGTTGGGAAGACTAATAATACCATTAAAGTTTAGAATTTACCGTAATAAAATATTCTTTTTCCCTTTCTTTTCTAAATAAAGAAAAAAATATCTATTAGTAAATATTTCAAAATAAACCCTTGAATTTGCCACGTTTATTTCAAAACCTTTACTTATTATTTAACAGTAAACTCTAAACTTAAAGGGTATAATTATTTTACAATCTTTATATTTGGGAATTAATCCTGATCAATGAATAAAATATTCTGTTTTCTTTTTTTATTTTTTTTCACCTCTTTTTATTCCCAAACCAAACTCCTCTCCTGGAATATTGAAAACTTTGGCAAATCCAAATCCGATCAAGAGATAACCTTTATAACCAACACCATCAAAAACTACGACATTATCGCTATTCAAGAAGTAGTTGCGGGTTTCGGAGGAGCACAAGCTGTGACCCGACTGGTAGACGAACTCAATCGCAAAGGATCTAAATGGGACTACTCCATTAGCGCCCCAACAAGTAGCAGTGCCTACAAAACAGAACGTTATGCTTTTATCTGGAAAACCCACAAAATAAAACTGAAAGGCAAAGCATGGTTGGAACAAAAGTACCATCTAGAAATAGACCGGGAACCCTATTTTGCTACTTTCGAAATAAACAAAAAAACAATCACTATTGCCAACTTTCATGCCATTACCAAAAGTAAACAACCCGAAACGGAAATTAAATTTTTTAAATTCTTACCCACAGAATACCCTACTTTGAATTTAATATTTGTTGGAGATTTCAATTGTCCACAATCGCATACGGTTTTTAATCCTTTGAGAAAAATGGGGTATCTACCTATTTTAGTTAATCAAAAAACTTCATTGAAACGAGCGTGCAAAAACAATAATTGTCTGGCTTCTGAATTTGACAATATCTATTATTCAGAAAACAAAATTAAAGCTAAAAATACGGGAGTAATCTCATTTTACAAAAACTTCAATACCTTGAAAGAGGCTCGAAAAATATCGGATCACATTCCGATTTGGATTGAATTCTCTTTGAATTAACATTCCCAATTGGACCCTAATTTTACTGTTTTATAATCCCAAAAAAAATGATTTAAAATTAAATCGTAAACTATACTATTTAGATTAAATTCATTTAAATTTGTCTTTATTATCTTTCAAGTAAAACAGAGAACTGTTAGAAAATAATTGCAGTAAAAAAATGGAACTTAATTTGTTTTTTTTTAATTATTTAAAAAAAATAAAATCTAATTTTAGTCCTTTAAAAATCAGTTACACTTTATAATATCATGGCAATTAACTTACAGAAAGGACATAAAATAAATATTGGTTTATCCAAAATAACTGTTGGATTAGGATGGGATCCAAATGAAGGAACAGGAAATAATTTTGATCTGGATGCTTCGGCAATTATGATTAATAAGAATCGAAAGTTATTGGGCGAAGATTATTTTATTTTTTACAACAACCTAAAATCTCCCGATGATTCATTGGAACACACTGGTGATGACCCCGACGGAAAAAGTAGTGACGGAGATGATGATGAGGCCATAAAAATTGATTTGACAAAAATTGAAGGACAAGTAAACGAAATTTTATTTGTAGTCACAATTGAAGATTTCGAAAGAAGAAAACAAAATTTTGGACAAGTTCGAAATTCCTATATCAGAATTGTTGATGATGCCAGCGGCGAAGAAATTGCTAAATACGAATTGGATGAAGATTTCTCTATAGAAACTGGAGTTGAGTTCGGAAGATTATACAAACGAAATGAAAACTGGAAATTTGAAGCTTCGGGTATTGGTTATAGAGCAGATTTGGGTTTCTTTTTGGAGAAATATTATTCGGGAGAAATTATAAAATAGAACATGAAGGTCCGAAACTAATAGCCACACGATTATTACACAAATTGTTGAATAGATGTAAAAACTTGAAGGTGTTTATTTGGCACAGATTTCAAAAATTTTCACAGATTAATTTGTGAAATCTGTGTACATAAAATAAATCATGGTCTGCTTAACGGATAGTCATATAATAGAAAAATAGTAAGTGCAACATTAGTGGCAATTTACCCTACTAATTCTAAATAAATTCACATAATCATAAAACAATATAAATATGGAAAATAAAAAATTAATAAACTTCTTAATGGCATTCATTGCAATCATTTTGGGCTGGACATTGTTTAAGCAGTTCGACTTTGAAAATCTAAAATTTAAGCACACCGGTTTAGCTATTGTTTATATGATTTGCTTTGTATTTTCAATTTTCGTTCTAATTAAAAACTATAAAGATCGAGCTAGGAAATAAAAAAAATCAATCACCAATCAGTAAACAAATAGGCACAGTAAGAATACTGCATTTATTTTAAAATCAAAAACTTGAACATAAACCATAAAAACTACAGCCATCTTTCCTTTGATTTATGGCTTACCTTAATAAAATCGAATCCTGAATTTAAAATCAAAAGAAATTTGTTGTTTAGAGATTTTTTTGCTGTAGCTGCTCCAATAGAAAAGGTCACAGCCGTTGTACGCTATTATGATGTTTTGTGTAACAACATAAACGAAAAAACAGGACTTAATTTTGATACTTATGAAATTTATTATTTAATTTTAAGCGCACTAAACGTCAAGATAGATGAAATAGAAACAGAGCAATTAAATTTATTTTATGCCGAAACAGAATTATTGTTTTTAGATTACAAACCACAACTGCTTTATCCAAATATCAAAAGGCTATTTGAGGAAGTAACAGCACAGCAAAAAACGATTAATATTCTAAGCAATACCGCATTTATCAAAGGACGTACACTCCGAAAAGTACTTTCGCATTATGAATTAAGTGAGTATTTTAAATTTCAAATTTACTCGGACGAAGTTGGGTTTTCGAAACCAAATCCGAAAGTTTTTCAATTGGTTTATGACCAAATAAATAGTTTTAAAACCATACAAAAAAATGAAATTTTGCACATTGGAGATAATAGTGTAGCCGATTATAAGGGGGCTATTGATTTTGGATTTGGTGCGCATCTATTAAAAGTATAAAAAGTGAATAAAAGTTATAGTTTACATAAAATTCTCGAAAAAGAGAATTGTCCCTTTCAAGAAGCAGCATACAGCCGATTTAAATTTGGAGATAAGCATTATGCCGAAAAATTTGCAAACGAACTATTTGATGGATTTGTCAATCAATATCACGATTTAATTTTATCGGATAAAGACATTGTCATACTACCAAGTCCGTATCTGTCCATCCCTACAGCTTCCAATTTCCTGTGTTATTATTTTAAAAAACAATTGAATAGTTTTTTATTCAATAACAACAAAAAAGCCTGTATCGAATCTAAAATTTATAGAAATCAAACTTATGTTACCGATTATGGGAATTTGGATTTTGAAGAAAGAGTGAAATTAATTTCGAATGACACCTATTATATCGATAGAAATTTTATCGAGAATAAGCTTTGCATTTTTGTTGATGACATTAAGATAACCGGCAGCCATGAGCATACGGTAAATAAAATATTGAATCAATATCATGTAAACGGCGATTTTGTGTTTGTTTACTTCGCTGAATTGGCCAATAAAGAAATCCATCCGAATATTGAAAATCACTACAATTATTATGCAGTGAAGACTGTCGAAGATATTGTTGCGATCATCAATAGTGACCATTTTCAGTACAATACTCGAATCGTAAAATTTATATTGAGCCTCAATAAAGCCGAATTTGGCTTTTTGATAAACAATATTTCTACCCAAAAAAGTAATGATTTATTTCATCTGGCAATAAGTAATAATTATCATCAAATTATTGAATATAAAAACAATATTAACGTAATAAAAACAGATTAAATGCTTTAGTAAATGTTTCAAAATAAAGTGTCTGATTTTCCTCGTTCTTTTGTCCTTTTTCTGCGTTAAAAAATAGTTCAATAGTCCAACTATTAAACGATTTTTTGCCTTGAAAAAGAACAAAATAACTTCGCCAAATTTCAGACACTTTATTTCAAAACCTTTACTTAGTTTAATAGGGCTGTCCGCAACTTATACCAATACCATTATTACACGAATTTTTCATAAATAAAAAAATGGAAAGTGTTTTTCGACACAGATTTGCTTTGCCTGTTCGCTACGCTCGGGTCACGAATTTTCACAGATTAATTTGTAAAATCTGTAAAAATAAATGTGTACTTAGTCACTTTAGTGTTAAAAATAAAGTATTGCGTATGGGAAATGAAATTTTATTTACTTGTAACTATTTTTTAGTTACAATAGTTCATTACCTTTGATGTAATTATGAGTAAGATAGAGAAATTATTAGAAAAATTTAAAAGTAATTCAACGGATTTTACTTGGGATGAACTTGTGAAAGTTTTAAATCATTTTGGATACCATGAAAAATCGTCTAAAGGAAAAACTGGTGGCTCAAGAACAAAATTTATAAATGATCAAAAAGATATTATTAGTTTGCACAAACCCCATCCTTCAAATATTATAAAAAAGTATGTTAGTAAACAAATTATTGAAAAATTAGGATTATGAAAAATTATTTAGAGTATAAAGGATATACCGGGACTGTTGAATATAGTGCCGAAGATAATTGTCTTTTTGGTAAAATCATTGGAATAAATGATTTAATTAATTATGAAGCGCAGGATGTTTTAGAATTAAAAGTAGTTTTTGAAGAGTCTGTAAACGATTATTTGGACAGCTGTAAAGAACTAGGAAAACAGCCAAATAAAACTTTCAAAGGCGTCTTTAATGTTAGGACAAATACAGCTACACATCAAAGCTTAGTTCTTTTAGCTGCACGTAAAAATATGAAACTAAATGACCTTGCTAACAAAGCCCTCTCTTATTTAGTTGAGAATGAAAATACTGTTTTAGGATGAAACCGAATTAATAATATATACAATAAAAGTAACTATTCAGCCCTGAGTGATTAGTAAAGAGTGATTAGCTCTTGTGTGTGCAAAAAAGAAGTGTAAATAATTAAATACTTTTTAGTTCATTTTTTTTACACAAATGGAGTTTGTGTTTACGCAACATCTACGATTTTTAGCTAATCACTAAAGGCTTTTCACTAATTACTGAATAGTTACCAATAAATAAAATAAATAATTTAAAAAAAAAACCATATGGCAATCAACTTACAAAAGGGACAGCGTGAGAACATAAACGCTCCAAAATTTACAATCGGATTGGGATGGGATACCAACAGTAGCAGTACAGGATCAGGATTTGACCTTGACGCATCGGTATTTATATTAGGCGAAAACAAGAAAATCATTTCGGATGCTCATTTTGTTTTCTACAATAATCTAAAATCGCCAGACGAGGCAGTCATTCATACTGGTGACAACCTAACCGGAGACGGCGATGGCGATGATGAACAAGTTAAAATCGATTTAACCAAAATTAATGCTGCCGTAAAAGAAATTTGCATTGTAGTTACGATTCATGATGCCGAAAGTAGAAAACAGAATTTTGGACAAGTACGCAATTCATTTATTAGAATTGTGGACGATAGCAACAACACCGAAATGGTCAAATATGAATTGGAAGAGGACTTTTCGATAGAAACAGCAGTTGAGTTTGGACGACTCTATAACAAAGATGGACAATGGAAATTTGAAGCTATCGGAGTTGGAATGAAAGGCGGATTAGAAGATTATTTAAACAAATATAACTAGAACTATGGCAATTAATTTAGAAAAAGGACAACGTATTAACCTTGAAAAAAGCAACGGAACGAAACTTCAAAACATTTGTGTTGGAGTAAATTGGGGTGCTATTGAAAAAAAGGGACTTTTCGGAACCAAGAAAGAAGCAGTCGATTTGGATGCTAGTTGTGCGGTTTATGACGACAAAAAAAATCACATCGATTCGGTAAATTTCAAAAAACTTATCTCTAATGACCAGGCCATCAAACACAGTGGCGATGATTTGACCGGAGATTTAAATGGTGATGACGGATTAGATAACGAAGTAATCACTTTGGATTTCTCGAGATTATCGCCTGCTGCAAACCATGTAGCTTTTTTTATAAACAGCTTTAGAGGTCAGGATTTTAAAGACATTCCGTTTGCATCCATCCGAATTTACGAAGGTACTCCAACCCGAGTAAACGAAGAATTTGCTCGTTATGATATTGCTAACGATGCTACTTTTGCTGGGAATGTATCTATGGTTCTTGGGAATTTCTATAAAAGAAATGAGGAATGGAAGTTCAGTGCTATTGGAGTTCCAACAAACGATAAAAAACTAGAACAAACAATCGTTACCATTCAACAAAATCATTTATAAAAACAATATGACCGATAATCAACTAGTCACTCAAGAGAATGTTACATTGATTGATAAAGACGGAAACGTAAACTTAACTTCTATTTCAGAAACAGAAGTTAATAATTACAAATCTATCTCTAATCAATTAAATGAGAACGATGCCAATTCTATCCTAAATTATGGTGCTGAAATCCAGAATTCTATCGCCAAACAAAGTGATACTTTTTTGACCAATGTTAGGACTTATAATTCTGGAGAAGTAGGAACTTTAATCAATGATTTATTAACAGAATTGAACTATGTTGATGTGGATCAGCTGGATCAGAGTGGTTTTAAACGCTTTCTTTCAAAGATTCCGTTTGTCAATAAATGGGTTGGTGATGTCACCAAATTATTTCAACAATACGATAAGATTACTGTAAATATTGATAAGATCAGTAATAAAGTCAAAGCTGGAATGATCAATTCTGTAAAAGACAACAGTGCGCTTCAAACCATGTTTGATGGTAATGTGGGACTAATCAAAGAAATGGAAAGACACATCATTGGCGGTCAAATTCGATTCAAGGAATTGAGCGAGGAATTGGCAACAATGGAAGCAAACAGCGCTCAACATCAAGATTATCAGATTTCTGACAAAAGAAATTTTACCCATCGTTTGGACAAACGTTTGGCTGATATGAAAATTGTACGTTTCATCATGTTGCAATCTTTGGCACAGATTCGTGTGGTACAAAACAACAACACCTCTATTGCCGAAAAAGCACAATCTATCTTGACCACTACGATGCCGGTTTGGAAAAACCAACTCACACTAGCAGTTGCTTTGCAAAGACAAAAGCAAAATATTGAAATACAACGAAAAGTATCGGAAACAACCAATACTATTTTGCAGAAAAATGCCGAAATGCTAAAACAAAATAGTATTGAAGTAGCTAGAGAGAATGAAAATACGATTGTATCGCTTGAAACACTCAAAATGACTACAAAATCGTTAATCGATACGTTGACAGAAGTAAAGCAAATACACGATCAAGGTACCGAAACCAGAAGACAACTCGATGCTGGATTACAAAGTTTAGAAAACGAATTAAAAAAAGGGGTTATCAGTTAATTGAACCAAAGGAAGAAGATTAAATGCAAGAGGAAGAGGAACGATATGTTCAAATAATAAAGGATAGTAATAGAAAACTTGTGATTTTAGAATTGTTATCCAATTTTTTTAATCACAAGGATCTTATTGGTGCTTTGATAAAAACAAAAATCATTCATACTCTTTTTCAAAACAACCGAACTTTAGACATCAATAAGTTAGAATTATTTCACATTCAATTTACAAATAGTCTTATTGATTTATTTCAAAAGCTAAAAAAATCCAAAGAGCAAAACTATCTCTTGATTTCGGATGAAATATACATTAATGACGACATTATTTCAAAATTGAAAGTCGAAATGGAGGAAACAAAATTTTCGGTACAAATGAAAGTTCATGCTCAAAAGATGTCTAAAAATATAGAAAAGCTCTATCAGATGTTTGCAACAGACAAAGAAGAACTATTCAGTTGGGACGAAGTGCTGAGTCATTCCAAAAGCATTCAATCGGAGCATTACAGAGAAATAAATAGTAATCAATACGAACAGTTGACACAGCGAGACAAAAGTTTGTATCAAAACGCATTTGCTAAATTCGAAAAAAAACTTTTAGGAAGATTGAACATTCTTAAATTTAAAATCAAATTTTTATGCGGATTGGTTTGCAATAATGAAATTATTGAAGTTTATGAGTTTCGAGATTCCAACGACAAATTCATTTTTATTGCCAATGATAAATCCTTCTATTTTTTAGAAAATAACGGAGCAAAAGGAATTGATTTTTCAAAAAACTGTTCTGCAAAAAATCAAATTATACTACAATTGGAAGCAAAAAATGAAGTGCTGAGATTAGAATTGGGCACTGTAAAAACAAGTCTTTCTGGGACTGTGCAAGAAGTATTAAAAGAGTATCTGGACAAAATTTCATCGGTTGACTTCCTAGAGGATTTGCAAAATGTAGATGAACAAACCAATATTTTAAAAACAATGTTAAACATTAAAATTAACTAAACATAAAATGGCAATTAATTTAGAAAAAGG
>JAYVGE010000068.1:0-2094 GCA_043772515.1 Flavobacterium sp.
TTAAACAGTGAAGTTTTAATTGTTTTAGTGTTTTTAAACTTTTTAGCTATTTCAGGGGACGCCTTGGAAGACAGCACAAAGAGCAAAGAAGCGCTAACATTGGTCCTTCGAACATCAACAATCAGTGATCTGAAGATCACCAACATATAAAATAATTTGTTTTAATTTTTTTCCATTTTTTATACAGAATTATTTTTTGGTTACTAATCTAGTTTTACGATTTTTTTTTAGCGGAGCCCGCAGTGGAACCAAAAGTATTAAGTATAAAGATTTTTTTATTTTATTATCTAAGTGAAAGAAAAGAATTAAAAGAAAAAAAATTAAATAAATAAAAGTTATCAAGTTTCAAAAAAAAAAAAAAAAATTGAAATATCACTTGACGTTCTTACGAGTCAGTAAAAATTATAAAATAACTTTGTCATTTTGATGACATATACATAATTTGGAATTAGTTTAATTCTTGATTCTTTTCTATCACAACAAAAGCAAACGGTTGCAAAAAAATTATAAAATAAACTAAGGCAAACAAAAAAAAATACAATACATATAAAAACAAAAAGAAGAAAACGTTTTACACACGGATTTTTTAGGTATTGTGAATTTTGATTTGTTGTTAAAATTAGAAATAAAATTGGAATACTAAATAGCAAGGGGTACTTTCAAGAAAACTTGTATACTAAGAAATAAAAAATAAATAAATAAAATATAATGTTGTCAAGAGAAGAACAGGAGCGTCTCATCGGGGAACAACATGAAATGTATAACTGGCTGTGTACAGCCAGCGTGAATGTAGGAAAGCGGGGTAAGCCAGAGCTTACCACCGCGTCTCTCAAGAGACATGAAAAAACTTCCCGAGATAGATGGGAAAAGTTTTTGAACAATGATCTGAAGCTTCAAAAAGCTACGGACCAGAGTGAGGAATATTTCGAACGAAAAATATTCCTCAACGCAAAAAGCTTGTACGAAATGTACAAATCTGCTGTAGAAAAAGCTTTTGCAAATTGCGATGATGCAGAGGCATCAAACGCAAGCGATAAAGGACGTATTGTGGCAACCCCACTAGTAGAGTCCTCTGTGGAAGCATCATTAAATCAAATGATGAAAATGATGCAACTGCTGTCACGAGATGTGGCAGAGCTGCAGAAAAGAAATGGTAAGCCCGTGGAGACGGAGATATCATTACCCGTTAATACGGAAGTGAATTTTGGATTGCCAGTGCAATCAATTTCAGAACCTGTTCAAAGAAGGGAACAGAGTAGTGTCAGGCCAGACGCAACAGCTCAACATAGGGAGCAACAGCAGGATTATGAATGGCAACAACCATGTAATCCATCAACGTCTGCTAATGCAGGAACAATGAGCCAGACTGATCATCTGGCATCAAAATTAGTGGACGTTGCTAATGCATTTTCAGGCATTAGCAGCATTGATGAGCGACTAACATCAATGCAGAAATTTGACGGAACACCAAGAACGTTTCGCTCCTGGCGAATGCTCTTCGCCAAAAGAATTGATGCGAAGCCAATTTCAAATGCTTTGAAGTTGGAAAATCTGAAAGCATTGCTCATAGGAGAACCCTTTGAATTATTATCATTCATCGATATAACAGATGATAATTATCAGAATGCTTTGTCGTTATTGGATTCAAGGTATTATGATCCACAATTACTTATGGATAATGAAGTGGATGATTTCTTGTCTTTGTTAGATGGGAATTTCGGAGCCGGTAAAGCCAAATCCCAAAAGCTACGTGATACACACGATATTACCCAACGGGTTTTTGGAAATTTGAAAAACATCGTGAACGAAGTACGATTTCCTAATGTAAACGATAGGAAGGGAGAGCATCATGATGCGTACGTAGCCCAAGAAATGTTGGACACCATCGTAACACGAGTAATAAGTTCAACATTTGATTTCAGAACAAATGAAAAACTCAACCAATTTAGAGGAGCGAAAAATATCAACAAGTCTTGCCCCATGAAGCTGGTAGCAATGGAACAGGAGTTCCGGGACTCGGTAATAAGACGAAAACCAGGCTTCGATAACCATGCACAGTCAACTAATAGATCTTACAATCAATTAAAACCAAAA
>JAYVGE010000069.1:0-4986 GCA_043772515.1 Flavobacterium sp.
GTCGGGACAGAAAGCGCTATAGACAACTCTAAACCAATTAGTTCGTTTTTGATTGCCTTGACAGAACAAAAATTCGGAGACCAAAAACTATCTTCATGCGATGTAGTCGATTTTACATTTGCCTGTATTGGCGGCGTTGATGCTTTGCAAAACTGTATCGATTTTGTCACTCTAAATCCAACAAAAAAAGCGATTGTGGTTACCACCGATTTTGCCAAATACGATTTGAATTCGACTGGAGAGTACACACAAGGGGCTGGAGCTTTGGCAATGTTAATCGCAACAAATCCAAGAATTATTGCTTTCGAAAAACATTGGGCAACAAGTACCAAAGGTGTTTTCGATTTCTTTAAACCCCACAGAACTATTTCTAAACAAGAAATTACAGGAAATAAAAACAACGAATCTTGGTTTGACAATCTTGAAAATGAGATAGCGATACACAAAGACCAACCTGTTTTTGATGGTCAATACTCCAATCAATGCTATATGGATCGCACCAAGGAAGCCTACTTTTTATTCAAAAAACTAAAAAACACTACAGAAACGCTTTACGACTCTTGGAGAAGCATCGTCATGCACTTACCGTACGCTTTTCAGGGACGAAGAATGTTGTCCGAAATCTACGCCTTGGATGCTTCGACTGCAATTATGAATGGAGAAGAAAACACATCGGAATACCAAAACAAATTGAAAGAAATCGGCAAATCTGAAGAATACAAAACATTTGTTACCGAAAAATTACAACCCTCAGAATTAGCTTCTTCTTTAATCGGAAACTTATATACCGGCTCTGTTTTTATGGGACTACTTTCGACTTTGGTACATTTCTATAATACTAAAAAGGAAATTGAAACTGAAAAATTCGGTTTTCTTGCTTATGGGAGTGGCTCTAAATCAAAGGTTTTCGAAGGAACTATTCAATCCGAATGGAAAACTGCCATTGCCAAAATAACTCTTTTTGAAACATTAGAACAAAGTCTAGAAATCGATTTTGAAACCTACGAGAAACTACATAGAAAAGAACAAAAAACAAGTATTCAAGAACCCAAAAACGAATGGATTTTGGAGCGAATAGAAGATAAAATTCCAAATTTAAAAGGAGCTCGTTATTACAAATGGGTTGATTAACCTGTTTTTTTATTCTTTAAAACAAAAAAAAGCTGCCATAAACATTATCGCTACTTTTTCCGTTTTATCTTGATTCAAATTTACACCAAACCCAATTATAACGTTCTGGTACTAAAGCGGTTTTGGTATTAAATTAAGCCCATTATTCGGATTTCCCCAATCATCCCAAATACAAAATCATCTTTCCATTAAGCCTATTGCCCAAATCCGTTGTAGTAGCTGCTGAACTGATACCCACTGCGGGTGAATCCGATACCGATTAAAAATACGTGTATTTGTTATAAATGACAACTTAAAAAATGAAAAATATCTTTTTAAATCATAAAATTATGTTAACAAAATCACTGTAAGACTTAATCCCATTGAGATTTTGCCAAGAACCCAAAAAGCTATTAATCCCCTATAGAGTAATCCTAAAAATGAGGCACTCAGTCAACACAAACTAAACGAAAAAAGCCCCTCACCATTCGTGGTTGAGGGGCTTTTTAAGGGCTTTTTTCGCCTAGTTTGCTAAATGTTGGCAGTAGTTATTATTTTTCCGTTTTTATATTCCATATTATATTTTTCTCCATTATTCTCAAATATAATTTCAAACGGTTCTGGATTAATCTTCATTGAAGAAGTTGGAAACCAAATTTCTTTTATTTCGTAGTTGGGTAATAAAAATAAACCTTCTTGTGAACCATTCGTGCCAAATCGTTTTAAATCTCCTTTCCAGAATTGAGTTCCAAAATATTTTAGAAGTTTATTATTTGTCTTTTCTACATTACTTGTCGGCATTCCGATTTCATTAATACACAAAACACTAGAAATGTTAAAATCAGAACTAATTCCGTTATCTAATTCCTGTCTTACTATAAATTCCACAATATTTCCACTTGCATCATAAAAATAAAATGAATCTGCATTCCAACTTTCAAATCTTTGTGTTTTTCGACCATTTTCAATATCAATAACTAAAACACGTTTTTCCATCCATTCCATTGCTTGTTTCAGTTTATTACTTGGAATTAAAAAACAATAATGATATTTATATTCTTTTTCAGTTTTTTCAAAAGTTAAATCACTCCAACCTGTTTTCACAGTAAATGAATTCGGATTATTTTCTATAATTTCAAAACCTAAAGTTTGAAAGTAAAATACTTTTTCTAACTCAAGTTTATTTGTAAATAATTTTAATTTTAGAATTTTCATTTATTGTTTTTTTTCATTCTGCGGGATAATTACCGCCAACATATGAATATCTGCAACTAATACCAAATAAGATTACCATACAAATTCTTCATAAATATAAAACTGGAATGCATTAATTTGACACCTCGGAAAGATTTCAGGGGTATCAAATTAATCAATCATAGTAGGCGTAACAGATTATTATATTGCTGTATTATTGTATGCGATACGAGGGAACCAATCCCCGCAATCCCATGTCGACTACTTTTTCTCCAGCAGCAGGCTCGTATTTTTGATCAACATTGACTTCGTGCCATTCAAAACTTTTATTAATGGATAGCGAAAGCGTTACAACAACATCTTTGGTTTCGTTTCCTTTAACCACCAAATTTTCTGCAAACTTACCCGTAACCACACAGGATCCGACAGGAATTGGAGACGTTGCTGCAATCGGATTAGGAACTGTCGTTGCTCCCACTGGCGCCTGACCCGAAAAAGGCATTCCTTGAACATTTAGCCCCCAATAACCCTGTGGGCGATTACCGTTTGCCGGAAAAGTACTATTGCCAACAGAAAAAGTCCCTATATAATTATTGAATCCCACAAAACTAGCAAGTGTACCGTTAAAATCGGCACCATTCTGACGAATTTTAATGTCGTAATTCTGATAGGAAAGAGAAACCCGAACCCATTGATAACTTCCTTTTTCAATTTTACTTATAGGAATTTTTAGAAAATTTTCTCCCTCGGCTACTATCCTTGATTTAGAAAAATCTATAGCATTACTACCCCCAATTGCCGTTTCGGGTGCATGATAAACAACAGCACCTTTCCCAATTTGTGTATTGGCGTTGGGTGTCAATTCTAAATAATGAGCAGCAATTTTATTAAAAACAGGCGTTTGAGCTGCATTCCCTCGAGGAACAGCAACTATTTTTCCTAGATTATTCAATCGCGCTTGATTTTCCTCAAATTTAAACTTTATTATCACAGACGGCTCCGATTCGGCTACCTTATGACTACTTTCTTTGGAACAAGATGCAAAGAACAGCGCAATAAACAAGATTAGCGTTATTAGGTAAGAATATTTCATTTTGATATTTTATAAACGATTGTTAATTCTGAGTATTCCGAATTATTTGACCACAAATTAAACTCTGGATAATTTAAAATCCCCCTGAATTAATAGTATCCAATAAGACTAAAATCCTTTTCTTTTGTTACAATAACTATAACGAAAAAAGAATTTACTTTATTGCTTTAGATTAAATAATTGATAATCAATGATTTAAACATAAAAAAAATCAAGCAAACAATGTTTAAAAATCAACTAAATTTTGTCATGTATTTCTGAACCAATAAATCGGTATTTTCGTTCCGTGTCTTTTGTTCTAAATGTATCGGAGCCGAAGCTCTTTCTAGACAATCTTTTACAGAGCATGTCTCACAAGTTACGCCGACAAGTTGTTTTTTCATCGATTTATCCTCCAAGAATTTAAACTTTTTCTTTACCGCTGGTGTAATCAATATCCCTACCGAAATACTTCTCAAACAGTCTTTTTTGAACGGATCCTGCGTTGCCGAAGAAAATACCAGATACTCATTGTTGCTGTTTTCGTAACAAGAAATCTGAGCGTCAAAAAAATGATTTTTATTTTGCCTCTCGGCCTCAATAATTGTCTTTACAGAAACCCATCTTCGGCAGTAATGCTCATTCATTTCATTGGCATGAGGCTCTTGTTGGTTGGTAATATGTAATTCCTTTTTTATCTGATACGAATCTGAGCTCATTCGATGAGACATTCGCAGGAAGAAAAGATTTTTTAGCTGAAAATCTTTAGGCAAAACATTAGTCAATCGTTGGTAAAAAGATTCTGGCGAGACATTAAACTTACTCATCAATTGAATCATTTCTATTGGTTTTGGATTAGGCTTTGCCAAAAACAAATTCAATTCGTCGATCAATAATTGTCTCGGAATTAGCAATGCTCCCGCAAAATAAGAGGCATAAAAGTTATTGAGTACTTGATCAAAATTATCAAATTTAATCCAACTAAAAGTATAAAGTCTTTCGGTTATTTCGAGATAATTATAAGCAATTTCTTTAGCCAGAATAAACGCTTTCTGTTGTTCATCAATTCCTAGAGAAAGCAATAATGTTTTGCTTTTAGGAACATAAATAGATCGCAAATCTCCTAATTCTTCTTCTTCAGAAAAGGCAATTTCCTTTATTTTGTAACCATATTCTTCTGTCAATATTGCAGCAAGATCTTCTATTGAAATTTTAGAATCTAAATTGACATGAAATGCATTGCAGAACAACAATACTTTTTGCTCTAAATCTTCAAAATAATTATTGTGTGCTTCTTGATAGGAACGCAAAGAAGCCAGAAAAAAACTTTCTCGCGTTAGGTTATAATGTTGTGCAATCTCTATTATAGTACTAATAAAGGCATTGACTTTGGCGGGTGCATTGGCAATAATATCGATAAGATCATTCTCCTGGATTCCAAAAATATCTAACGGAATTTCTTTTAGAATTCCAGATTTTAGAATTTCTCCAATTGGAGCCAAATTATTATCGAGTTTTAGAGACACCATGTGATCATAAGAAACATCTAATTTCTCTGAAAGAAGAATAATTTTATCCGTCTTGGGGTATTTTTTTCCTTTTTCAATTTC
>JAYVGE010000070.1:0-4979 GCA_043772515.1 Flavobacterium sp.
GGAAAAAGATAATTTTAGGTTGAAAATTAGACTCAACAATAGCAACTTTTTTTTGAGTTGTAGTTTCGGTTATATCTAACTTTAAAGTATTTTGAGAAATGTAAGAATGTGTTTCTTTTTCAAAATTTAGCTTTTCTTCATTATCTGAAAATTCAAATACTGTGTTGAGATAACAGCAAGAGATTAGCGTAAAGAATAATATTTTGAAGTTAAAAACCATACTGCAAAAGTATAACTTTATTCTTTATTGAAAATGAATTATTATGATTTCTAGATTTTTTTTCAAAGCTCTGTGTAGCTCAAGAGTTTTCTACAACTCCCATATACAAGCAACAAACTAGCATATCTAAATTCGATTTGGGGTGCTTTGCACAACTTTGTAGTTTTTTTCATTTTCAAATATAGTTATTTATTATAGATGGTGCATTCAAATAAGAAATACTGTTTTGAGTTTTCCCTCCCAAAAAGCTTTAAAAAAAATGTTTTTCTCGCTTAATACAAAGGTTTTATGCCTGCGTGAGGGATTGCGCCAAGCTACCGAAGTAGCGGCAAAAGCCCGACAGCTGCTAGAAAAAAGGGCCATGACGACACCGCTGCTAGCCCTTATTTCTGGCGGGTGACACGCCCTAAATGATGCCGTTAGATTTCGGATTCAGCTGTTCCTCCTACCTACTCCTAACTATTCTGGTATTTAAGAGGCTATTGACTACAAATAAGTTTAAATTAAACTTTATTTTCAATCTATTGTAACAAAAACACTACTATCGAGTCTTAGTAATAAGTGTTTTACTAAGTAAATGTTAAATACTGCATAATATAGTACTGTGTATAACAATATATTGAATAAAAAATTACCTTTACACCATCAATCAAATTAAACTATTAATTAAAAATCAAATCATGAACTTAAAACTATTAGTACTTTTCTTATTCGGAATGATAGGAACGGTACAAGCAGAAAACCCAGGGATTATTTCTGGGAAGGTAGTAGACCAATTTTCGAATGCACCGATTTCTTATGCTTCTATTGTTATAAAAGAAGGCGGAAAAATAATCTCGGGCGGTGTTACCGATGACAAAGGAGATTTTGCCATAAAGAATCTTGATCTCAAAAAGTATACACTAGAAGTACAATACATCGGATACAAAACCTACACTACTACTCTTGAGTTGAATGCGTCTAAAAAAACGGCATCCCTAAAAATTGTACTCGAAGAAGAAGCAACCCAGCTTGCTGGAGTCGATATTGTAAGAGAAAAATCGACTATTGTACAAAAAACCGACAGAAAAATCATTAATGTAGGGAAAGATTTGATCTCTGCTGGGGCAACGGCTGGCGAAATCATGAACAGTATTCCATCGGTAAGCGTCGATCCACAAACGAATGCGATTAGTTTGAGAGGCAATTCGAACGTTCGTATTTTGATTGACGGAAAACCTTCGAATATGGATGCAGCCCAAGTTTTGCAACAAATTCCGTCGGCTTCTATCAAACAAATCGAATTAATTACCAATCCATCGGCCAAATACAATCCCGAAGGAATGAGCGGAATTATTAATATTGTATTGAATAAAAACAGTAAAATTGGTTTTAACGGAAGTATAAATAATGGTATAACTTTTGGTAAAACTCCAAAAGTAAATTCTTCGCTTGACTTAAATTACAAAACAGGTAAATTTAATTTCTTCGGAAATTATGGTTTCAATCACGGGAAAAATGCAAATAATGGATTTATAAACAGTTTTGAGAAAAATAAAGAAAATCATCAACTTTTTACTTTTAACAATACAAACACTTCTCATTTGGCTAAACTTGGTTTTGATTTTTATATCAATGACAAAAACACTTTTTCGTTCTATACCAATCAAAGTTTTTACAAAGGAGATGGTGAGGGAAGTACCGATGTCGATTATATTGATAATACGATTTATATAGACCCCGTTACTGGTAAAAAAAATCAGGATCAATTGCAACTTTTTGGAAGTTTAAGTAACAACCACTCCCAAACCTATAATTTTGACTATAAGCTAAAATTCGAAAAAGAAGGTCACGATTTGGAATTGGAAGTCAACTACAGTAAAAACAATGATCCAGAAGATGCTATTTATACAGACATAAATAATACTATAGGAACGGTTAGCTCTTTTACAAACCAAGTCGCTACTTTGGGCAAAAACACTATCGTAAATCTTGATTATGTTAATCCATTGACAGAAACGGTTAAACTAGAATTGGGTTTAGAGAGCAGAAACGAGAATACAGAAAACAGTCTTCTTAGTAAAGTAACAAAAAATTCGGCTTTTACTTACCAAAGAACGCTTTATTCTGGATATGGTACTTTATCCAAACAATGGAAAAAATGGAACTTTCAGGTAGGAGCGCGTTTAGAACAATACCGTGTTGAGGCACTGTTTAGAAAAGAGGACAAAGCCGACGGTAAATTTAAAGATGCTATATTTAGTATTTATCCTTCTACTTTTATAACCTATAATCTAAGTGAGAACAATACCTTTAATCTAAATTATTCGAAACGGGTAGACAGACCAAGTATTGGTCAAGTAAATCCTATTAGGGAATGGAGTACTGCAACAATTGATTCGGAAGGAAATCCTAATCTTGTTCCACAATTTACCCATTCGTTTGAATTGAATTATACCCGAAAAACAAAAATTGGTTCTATTACTTCGGGTGTTTTTTACAGAAAAATTCACGACGAAATTACCCGAGTTATTTTTAGTAATCCAGACAATAAAAACAAACAAATTTTGTCTTATTCGAACTTTGAAAACAATGATGCGTATGGAGTAGAAGTTTCTGGTAATTTAGATTTCAAAAAATGGTGGAGTGCCAATATTAGTTTAGATGCGTATCAGAAAAAAGTAAAAGGAACTATCGAAACTACCCCTGGTATATTTGAATTTGTAACCGCAGATGCCACAACTTTTAACGCCAGAATTAGCAATACATTTAAAGCTACAAAAGACTTACGTTTTCAGCTTTCGGCTATGTATAGAGGACGTGATGTGAGCTTGCAATTTTTAAGAGAACCAATGTGGAAAATGGATATGGGAGCCAGTTACAATGTATGTAAAGGAAGTGGTACTATTAGCGCCCGTTTCAGCGATATTTTTAACACGATGAACTTTGCTTTTAATGGTGACAGACCATACAGAGCACAAGGACAATTTAATTGGGAAAGCCAATCGGCTTACATCGGTTTTAATTACCGTTTTGGATCAGGAAAAAACAAAGCCATTCAAAGAAAAGCAAGGGACAAAAACGAAACCCAAGGTGGTGGTGGACTTTTATAAAAAAATATTTTTTAATAATTTGTTGCAAAAAGAAAAACCCAGAGTATGCCAACTCTGGGTTTTTTGATTTTGAAAAAGTGTTCTTTACAATTATTGAAATACGCTTTTGTCATTGAAAAGGCTGTGCTTTTTTATGTCAAATCGAGCGCAGTCGAGATTCTTTTTACATTTGAACAGATTAAAAAGGGTTTCGACTGCGCTCAACCTGACAAGAATCGTTATCAAATTTATTCTAAGTAAGTTAATAGATAAAATGGGATTACACCATTTTACAAACTGATTTTCAATGCTTTTACCTCATCTCCATTTGCTGTTGCACTAGAATCTATAATGGCTGAAGAATGATAAAAAGAGGCCTTTGTTTTTTCTTTTAATAATGTACTGTTTATCGAACGCAAACCGCCACCTGGCATTATTATGATTCTGTTATTTGCTTTTTTGACTAATCCTGCCAAAACAGCAATCCCTTCGACTACATTTTTTTCTTGCCCTGATGTCAATATGGTTTTAAAACCACACCCAATTACCGATTCTAATGATTGATATACATTTTTCACCACATCAAACGCTCGGTGAAACGTACATGGGAGCGGATTGGCCAATGCCACTAATTCTCTATTTTGTTTTTCGTTGACGCTTCCATCTTCCGTTAAAATTCCGAAAACAAAACCATCTACTTTTAGTATTTTCAATTTCAAAATTTCCTTTTTCATTTGTTCAAACTCATCATCAGCATAAACAAAATTCCCTCCACGTGGGCGAATCATCACATTTAAATCGATAGTTACTGCGGCACGGGTAGCTTTGGTAATTTCGAAATCGGGTGTTGTTCCTCCATCGTTTATGTTAGCGCACAACTCTACCCTGTCGGCACCATTTTCTTGGGCGATAATTGCAGATTGCAAGTTAAAACAGGCTATTTCCAGTTTTTTTTTTATCATTACTTTAAAAAATAATCAGCATCTATTAATTGGTTTCCAGTTGCATCATTAATGGCATAATTAAAACCTCCCTGAATGCAATAAGCACCGTATTCTCCTTGTTTATTCAAGGCAATAAAACCAACTTGAATATCTTTTAGCTCTTTGTTTCTACTCTTTGTCAGTTTTACAATTCTTGCTACGGCTTCTTCACAGGCTTTTTGTGGAGACTTTCCTTGTCGCATCAATTCGACTACCAAATGGCAACCCGAAATTCGAATTACTTCTTCTCCATGACCCGTGGCTGTGGCGGCTCCAATTTCGTTATCGACATACAAACCGGCTCCGATAATTGGTGAGTCACCCACACGTCCGTGCATTTTGAAAGCCATTCCGCTTGTGGTACAGGCACCCGAAAGATTTCCGTTGGCATCCAAAGCGATCATCCCAATGGTATCATGATTCTCGATATTAGCAATGGGTCTGTATTGGCTCGTTTTCAGCCATTCCTTCCATTCTTTTTCGGATTGCTCTACCAATAAATTTTCTTTTTTAAACCCTTGCTCCAATGCAAATTGTAAAGCACCATCGCCAACTAGCATTACGTGAGGCGTTTTTTCCATCACAGCTCTGGCTACAGCAATAGGATGTTTGATATATTCTAAACAAGCAACCGAACCAATATTGCCATTTTCGTCCATAATACAAGCGTCGAGCGTTACCCTACCGTCTCTGTCTGGTCGTCCG
>JAYVGE010000071.1:0-2085 GCA_043772515.1 Flavobacterium sp.
TGGAGAAATGGCAGAGCGGTCGAATGCGGCAGTCTTGAAAACTGTTGACTGTAACAGGTCCGGGGGTTCGAATCCCTCTTTCTCCGCACAAACAAACCGTAATAAGCTAATAAACAAGCTCTTACGGTTTTTTTATTTCTTAATTTGTACGATTTTTGTATTGTGGTTTAAAAATTCCCTAAAAAAAGCCCTTACCTACAAAAATAAATGTTTTGTTTTAGCTTCATATTTTACACTTTCTGCACCATAAAAAAGCCTCTCATTTCTGAAAGGCTCTAAAGACTCTTAAAAAATATTAATGAAGCTCATATATTTTTAATACGGTTTGTAAACTTCTGTAATATTTGAATTTTTTCTAACAATTTTCAACCCTTTGCCGTATGTTCCAAATTCAATTCCATTGTTCCCCATATAATGGTGGTCTTTTAATTTTGTAATATTTTCGAAATTTACAATATCAAAAGGAACGCCATTAGCTTTAAAAAATATTATTTTAATTGTTTTATCACTCGGAGTATAATCAAACGTTTCATAGTCTTTTGATGTTGTTGGGTTCATAAAATCGCTTCCACAAGAAAGCCCGACCTCTGGACATGCCGACAGTAAATTTCTATCGTATTGCCCTAATTTCAAATATTCTGGATTGTTTTCAATTTGCGGAACAACTGTTTCCTTATCGTCTGTTGAACAAGCTGTTAGAAACAAAAAGACAGCAATTGTTTTAAATATTTTTTTCATAATTTTAAAGTTTAAGATTATCAACAACCAGTAAACTAATTGTTAAATATAATTTGAATAAAAAGGCGCTCCCGTTAGGATTCGCCTTTATTCTTTTATAATTTACATTGTTTAAGTATTTACTTTTTTTCTGTCCATTTTTTAAACTTATCTACAAGCTTATTTATTTGACCTTCATTTAATCCTGCAATACCCGCCTGTGCATCACCTGAAAACCAAAGAATTTTAGCCCCAAATGAAATGTCTTTTTTTACAATCCTATTAAGGTCTAACTCAACTGATTCTCCCTTTTCTAATTTTAACAATAAATCTTTTAAATTTTCCAATTGCTTTAAAAAGCTATCTGCATTATCTGATTGTGCTAATGTCATCCCGCTGTCAAATTGATTAGTTGTATTTGTAAAGGAAAAGAATTCTTTTCTTACAACTTCTCCATTTTCTTTGACGGTTGTTACTCCCATCTTTAAACCATTCATAGAATCAACTATGTATTCCGTTTTTTTAATTTCCTGAGCAGTTACAGTTGTAAATGCAAATGCAAATATGTTTAATAATAGTAATAATTTTCTCATTTTATTTATTTTAAATTTCCTCAAATATAATAAAATCATAGGCATTTATGCGTGCATCTAAAAAATAAATCTTATGAATTTTGGAAAATGGATATTTCAGAAAAAACTTTTATTGCAAATCTTGGCGTTCACATAAGACAATTACGTGAAAATAAAAATATGTCTCAAAAAGATTTGGCAAATGATTGTGCAATTCCTAAATCTCAAGTCGCAAGAATAGAAACAGCAAAAGTAAATACAACCGTACGTACTTTAATAAAAATCGCAAATGCTTTAGAAATTGAACCTAAAGAATTATTGGATTTTCCTACCAAATAAAAACCCCGATAACATTTTAGTTTATCGGGGCTGTTTGGTTAATCTGTAAAATCAATTATTATTGCGTCGGGCTGTGCATCTTCTCGGCTGTCGTTTCTTACTATACTCATTCCGCTATAATTCTTTGCTGTTGGATTATTTCGTATCTCTAAAATTATCTTTTTCATTGTGGGAATAAGCGTATTATTTTCATCTTCTATACCGTTCATTGCTTCGCTGTCATCTAAAACAATATCAATAAAGATAATCGGGAATGACTGTAAAACATTTTTAAAGATTAGGTATTTATCAATTTTCGATATTTTAGGATTAAAAACCAAATCTTCCAGCTGGTCAAGATTATTAATTTTAATGTTTTTCATTTTCTGCTATTTTTAAAGGTTCTTCAATCAGGTTTAGTGTGATCGGCTGCAGTTGATGTATTGGAGCATCAATAGTAACCTCACTTTGTTTTGGG
>JAYVGE010000072.1:0-2076 GCA_043772515.1 Flavobacterium sp.
GATTACTAGTAAACAAAATTAGACAAAAACCCTATTCGATTGTCCTTTTTGACGAGATCGAAAAAGCACACACCTCTGTATATGATGTTTTTCTTCAAATTATGGATGAAGGAAAATTACATGACCGATTAGGAAAAGAAGGTGATTTTTCGAATGCCATCATTCTTTTTACTTCCAATATTGGTGCTGATCACATTGTTGAATCCTTTAATAGAAATGAAATTCCGACATCAACTTCCCTTATGGAAATTATGGGACGTTTTTTTAGACCCGAATTTTTAGGAAGATTGACAGAGATTGTTCCTTTTGCTCCAATTAGCAAAGAAAATGCCTTAAAAATATTTGAAGTTCATCTCAAAAAAGAGTTTATGGACTTGCTGAAAAATATTAACATAACGGTAGAAATTCCGATGGATGCCAAACTCTATTTAGCCGAAAATGGATATAATGCAAAATATGGAGCGAGACCCATCAAAAGTATTATTCGAAGCCATTTGAGAAGACCATTAGCAAAAAAAATAATTTCTGGTGAGGTAAAAGAGGGAGATAAAATGACGGTTGCTATAGAAAATGGTGAGATAAAATGGATGAAAATGGAAGAGTGCTTATCAACCGTGTTGTAGCTAAAGTAGAAGCAGAAGTAAAATAAAAGGAGGCATATTGTTAAAATGTTTAGCCTCGAATTTGCAAAATTCGAGGCTAACTTTTTTTATTATAATTTGTCGAAGTTTGGTAATCTCATTTTGAGCTTTAAATTACATATAGAGATCAATTTAAAATGGGATTAAATATTAGAGAGACATAAGAAATACTCTAATTTTTGTGCGATCATAATTAAAAGTACCGTCATCATTTTTGCTATTCAGAACACTGGCTAAATTTACTTCTTCTGTCCATCCAGCTCCTAGTGTAAGTCCGTTTATGGCACGGATTCTTGTGCCGCCAACGGCTAACGCAGCATGAAAAAAGCTCCCGCTAATTACTCGATAAAAACCTACGGCAGTACCTTCTGGAATAGCCCCTCCTTTCCATTCAATTCGAGAAGAAAATTTACTCATCCAATCAGAGCTTTTTGTATGTATAATGTCATTGTAGGTTATGTCTGTAGAATTTTGTAGATGTATAACATAGGCAACAGCATCATAGCACACCCCTTTCATATAATCTGCAACATCTTTTAATCCTAAAATAAGATCATTTGCCAAACTTTCTTTTTGTCTGCGCTCAAACATTTCCGCATGCGACCCTTTTGGTGTTATCGTCATAATTTTTTATTTTAAAATATTGTATTATTAAGATTTGATACTAAGCTAAGTAAAGATTTTGAAAATAAAATAGGCAAATTTTGACGAAGTTGTTTTGGTTTTTTTCAAGGTAAAAAATAGTTGAATCGCTAGTATTGAACTATTTTTTAACTAGAATGCTTTGTTTCGTGCTTTGCAACTCCTCGCAAGGACAAAAGAACGAGGCAAAACAAAATGCACTAACTCCTGTAAAAATAGAAACAGAGTGAAGTAATTGTATGCTTTATTTGTAAATATTTACTAATCTTCAATAAACAAACGATACGGAAATACATTTGAAGATCTTTGTTTTAGGAGTTTCATAAAACTATCACATATGTAGTCCCATTCGGTTACTGATAACAGTTCTTTTTCGGCTGGGTTTGTTTTTATGTATACATCTACGGTTCTACTAAATCCTGCTTTTACAGATATTTCTTTTCGGGTACCTTTCTCAATTTTAACATCTTCAATACTGCTTTTGAAATGATTAAAACCAAAAGCTTTTATATCTGCAAAAGTTACTATCCTCCCACGGGTAAGCAATGCGTTACGATAGGCTAAGATACGATCTTTGTTGTTTTGTTTGTTTAGTCCGCCAACGGTATTGGTTACCAAGGTAACTTCTTTACTTATAAACGATAAATCTTTGGAAGACACTAGAGTTGTTCCAGCTTTAATATCGTTGCCCTCTTCTGCACAGGTTGACCAGTAGTTTATGGTAAAAGATTTGCCAATAGCGCCTACTTTGGGTCTAATCATTAGGTAGGGGTCGTTATTTTTGGCAAAACTA
>JAYVGE010000073.1:0-12737 GCA_043772515.1 Flavobacterium sp.
GCCAAGTTTACGGTTCCTAAATCGGGTGTTCTGCTGTCGTCTAGATAATCCATCTCTAGGGTAATGGTGGTTTTGTCATTTGCTTTCCATTGCAAAGAAGGATTTACATACAGCTTTTCTTGCGAAACACCACTTCTAAAACTGTCTCCTCTTTCGTAAGCGCCATTGATTCTAAAAGCAATTTTTTCGTTGTCATCAATCGGACCATAAACATCGAATGTAGGGCGAAATAGTCCATAGCTCCCTGCACGCACACTAGCATTTCCTCCAGAATTGAATTTAGGCGTTTTTGTCACAATGTTTATTACTCCTCCAGGACTTCCTAAATCGGTGGCAACTCCTTGGGTAATTGCGGCTGTTCCTTTCAATACTTGTATATTGTCTATACCACTGGCATCGGTTAGAATACCGACTCCTCTAAAATCGGAGTGTACTCTTACTCCGTTTTTCAAGATAGGAATTCCTCTAAATCCACGGGACGACATGCTTTCTCTTTTGTTTCCGTAAGTAGCAAAAGTGTATACTCCTGGTACGTTTTTGGTGGCGTCTGCAATGGTTAAATTTCCTTGCTTTTCGATTACTTTTGATGAAATTACAGAAATACTCTGAATTTGTTCATTTGGTTTCAATGGCAATCGGGTCAAGGTTTGAAGCTTTTCGGGTTGCTTATTTCTTTTTCCAAAAACCTCTACTTCATCGAGTTCATGATTGGTTATTTCGAGTTTAAAGTTGACCACAATAGCGGGCTTGTTGATCTTTACAAAAAGCGTTTCGGTTTTGTAACCGATGTTGGTAACCTGTAAGGTATATTTCCCGTAAGCTAACTCAGAAAATCGAAATTCGCCTGTTTCGGTTGTCGTAACTTTTTGGTTATTCTCGATTATTAAGACGTTGGCACTTGCAACGACGGCGTTAGAATCATCAGTGACGATTCCTTTTAGTATTCCGGTCTGTCCGAAACTGACATTGCTTATTGCAAAGCAAAAAATAAGGGCTAATAGTGACTTCATAATTTAATGTATTATTTAGACTTAATAAGAATAATGCAAATATAGAAGAGACTTTCTTTAGATAAAAAAATATACTGTTAATTAAAAAAATAAGCTCAAAAAACTGTATATCAGTGCTTTAAACATAATTATTTATGGATTTTAAACTTTTTTTTAAGTTAATAAAACGACAATATTTTTAGTATTTAACATTTTATTGTTGAATGCATAATGAATTTTTTGTCTAAAATTGAGGTAAATAATAAAAACAAACTGTTTTGTTTGCAATTGTCTTTTTGCTTTTGAAAAAAATAATTTTAACAGAATAGGTCAACTTGATGGGATAAAAAAGTCATAAAAGGAGCTTAATGCAGTTAGAAAATAGTGCTACGGCGAATGAAGTGAGTTTTTACAAATCGTTAGAAAAATACAGCTACGAGCTAAGGGATCAATAACATTAAATTAGAGTTTAATTGCCTCCTGTTTTTGCTGGAGGAATATAAATTTGAATTAATTGACTTTAGCCAAAACATTGATTTCAAAGTATTCCTCTTTGTCAAAGTTGAAAACTTTGACAAAGATTCGAATTGAAAAATACTTGTCTTAATGACATTGTTGTAAAGGAACTGTGGATGAGGATAAATGAAAAGGAACTGTATTATGATTCAGGTTGGTGTTATTTCATTTTCTCAAGAATAGACACTATGGTTTTGGTGTTTAAAAAAGAATGCTTTTGTAATAAAATAGAAGAACTAGTATCCAAAACAGTAATGGTAGGATAAACCACTTGATTATTAATTGTAGCCAATTCTGTAGCCAATTCATGAATTCCTGTGTTTTGTCCTGTTGGTTTGAATTTAAACGTGTGATTCTTAAAGGTGATATTGCTTTTGGTTTCGGCATCTAGTGAAACGAAATAAAAATCGGTATTTAAAAGCGTCACTATATTTTGGTTTTCGAAGGTGGAATTTTCCATTATCTTGCAGTATTTACACCATGACGTATGAATAAAAACTAGAATAGGTTTCGGATTTTTTTCTGATAATTTCTCTGCTTCTTCAAAGGAATACGTTTTCAATTGGGCAAAACTGGGGGGAATTGCCCAAAATAAAATCAGAAATAGGGAAAATATTTTTTTCATTATTTTAAAGTATAACGCAATCCAAAAAAGCCACGAATTCCTTGGTTAGGTCCGTAAACATAGCCTGGGTCAAAGGTCAAAGCATACGGATTGTCTGGTGTGTCAACTGTTTGACCATTGGGTACTAGATTTCCTTTTATACCATAATTATCGAGGTTATCGGTATTACCATCAGAAGTTCGTACGTTTTTATCAAAAGGATCGTTGGATCTTGCAATAATAAACGGATTGCTTTTGTTTGGGGTCCAATTCAAAAGATTTTTGATTCCAGCATAAATTTCAAAATTTTTAAATTTATTAAATGTAAATTGAATGTTTTGAATGCTCCATGTAGGAGAATATTCCTTTCTTGGGTCTAAATCGCCCAAAAGCGGTAAACGCATGGGGCCATAAAGATTTCCAGTATAGTCAATGTCTAGAAATATTTTTTTCAAACGATAGGAAATAGCCCAAGTTCCCGATAATTTTTCTGTCAAAATCTGTTTGGTTCTCACATTGCCTTCTGTTTTTGAAACATCCATATAGGTTGCTCCCAAAATGATTTTTAATCCGCTATTAAAAACCATATCAATATTGGTGCTGATCCCTTTGGTTATGGCGTGACCGTCTAGGTTTTTGTAAATAATCTGGTTCGGATTCGTGTCGTAATCTGGAGTGATTGAATTGGTAAAATAAGTGTACCAAGCAGTCGTTTCCAAGCCAATGAAGTTTCCGTTTTTGGTGTAAATTTTCTTCAAATAGTTCAGGTTAACATTATAAGAACGTTCGGGTTTTAACGATTCCAGAACAATCACTTCTCGAGAGCCAGTTAAAGCGGCATGTTCTTCGGTAAAAAGATTGACTATTCTAAAACCTGTACCCGTATTGAATCGTAGAATATTATTGTCATTTACTTTCCATTTATAGGCCAATCGAGGCGTAAAAATAGAGCCATGGTTGCTGTTGTAATCGTAGCGCGCTCCCAATAAAAGGTTGTGTTTTTGGGCCAGATGTATTTCGTCCTGAACAAAGAGACTCGGAATCCAGTTGATATCTTCTTTGACTGTGGCCGGGGTGTTGTCATCATAATATTGGTAACGAATGGCGGTTCCGAAAAGTAAATCGTGCTGGTTTATTTTTTTATCCCAAGTTAGTTGGCCAAAACCAATGCGCTGTTTGGCTAAATAAGGAATGTTTCCATAAACCGAATTTTGGTCATGATCTGTGTAAGAGAAGGAAAATAACATTTTTTCGGCAACAGGAAGCTCATAAGCACCGAGTAATTCCCATCGTTTGGTGTAAATACTTTCTCCATATACATCGCTTCCGCCACGGTGTTTTTTCTCCCATTGCATTTCTCCACCCCAACGATCTTCATAAAAATAGCGCGCTGCCATCGAAAATAGTTTGTTGCTTTTTCTGCTGAAACTCCACTTCTGGAAAACGGAAATCCGATCTTGTAATGTCAAATCTGTAAAATTATCCTTATTGTTGTCAATCGGATTGTCGTATTTAAAGTAGTTGACACCCGTTAATATCGAAGCGGTTTTGCCCACATTGGCTTTAAAACCCAAATCGACATTGACTTCTCCCCAACTGGTAGAAAAGGCATCGGCTGAAAAAACAGCTGCGTTTTTTGGATTTTTTGTAATGATGTTGATTAATCCGCCCACAGCTTCGCTTCCGTACAGAGAAGATGCAGGGCCCTTTACGATTTCTATTCGTTCCAAAAGCGAGTTCGGAATTCCAGACAATCCATAAACCGTTGAAAGGCCACTCACAATGGGCATCCCGTCAATTAGAACCAACGTATAGGGACCTTCCAGTCCGTTTATGTGAATGTCGCCTGTGTTACAAACATTACAATTCAATTGCGGTCGCACTCCGTTTACGTTTTGTAAAGCTTCAAAAATATTTGACGTTGGGTTTTTCTTAAAAAAAGTAGGTTTGTAAACTTCTACAGGAACGGGACTTTCCAAACGGCTAACCGCTTTTAATGTTCCAGTTACAACGACTTCATCGAGCGTATTGTTTTCTTTCAAATCAAAATTAAAAACGATTTCTGTTGTGTCGGCGACGGTAATATTTTTTCTTTGAGATCTGAAACCAGTGTAAGAAGCAACAATTTCGTAATTTCCAGTGGTAATGTTTTTTATACTATAAGTGCCGTCGGCATTACTTATAGTTGTGTTTTGGGTATTTTTCAATATTATATTAGCCTGTTGCAGAGGCATTCCCTCAGAAGTAATTTTTCCTTTTATTGTAGTTTGAGCAAATGAAGTGCAGCTGGTTAGAGTACAGAAAAATAAAATTAGATTTTTCACAATTACATTTTAGTTATAGTTAGTATTATTATTTAGGCAAAACTAAAAATTATATTTAGTAAAACTAATTTTTTTTATGGAAAAATATATTTTACCTAAAAAAAAACGGCTCATCGATGAGATGAACCGTTCAATCACCCAAAAATTAACCAAAACTATCGGGATTTACAACAAAATAATCATTCGATTAAGACCGCATTTTCGTTTTTTTCTGGAGAAATTCTTGCAATAGGAAAAGAATCTTTGTTCGAGAAAAAACCATCTTGTAAATCGATGATTTCATCAGCAGTACAAAGGCAGTTTTCTAATTGTTGGCGTACTTCTTTTTTATCCATTTTTTGTCCAATAAAGACAATTTCGTTGAGTCTGTCTCCATAATCCAGAGTCCAACGTTCTTCGATTATATCTTGGAATTCTACAAAATTATTAAAAGTCATTCTTTCGCCTAATGGCATGCTCGCCCACCAAACCCCTGCGCCTTCTGCTTTCGTAGACCCACCAGCCTGACTCCAATTGATGGCTTGTTCAGGGCGAGATGCTATCCAGAACAATCCTTTGCTTCGAATTATATTGGCAGGAAAATGATGCGATATATAATTCCAGAATCGATACGGATGAAAAGGTCTTGGGTCACGAAAAACAAACGAACTAATTCCATATTCTTCGGTTTCGGGAGTATGGATTCCTTCCAGTTCTCGCATCCAGCCTGCAGAAGTTTCGGCTTCTTCAAAATTGAATAAACCAGTATTTAAGACTTCTTTTGTATCTACTTTTCCTAATACGGAACAAACAATCTTGGCTACTGGATTTAGTTTTTTAATCGAAGCTTTTAGGGTTTCTAATTGGCTTTTGGTAACCAAATCGGTTTTGTTTAGGATAATTACATTGGCAAATTCTATTTGATCGACCAGTAGGTTTACTATGGTTCGATTGTCGTTTTCTATGTTGGTCGCTTTTATATCTTCGAGCGTTTTGGCTGAACCAAAATCTTTAAAAAAGTTGTAGGAATCTACCACTGTTACCATGGTGTCGATATTACTAAAACGGGATAAATCGATACGCTCCTCTTCGTTTACAAAAGAGAAGGTTTGTGCCACAGGAATGGGTTCGCTGATGCCTGTGCTTTCGATTAGTAAATAATCAAAACGGTTTTCTTTGGCGAGTTTTTCTACTTCAATCATCAAATCTTCTCGCAGGGTACAACAAATACAACCGTTACTCATTTCTACCAATTTTTCTTCGGTACGAGACAAAGTGTTTTCTGCTTTTATTAGATGGGCATCGATATTTACTTCGCTCATATCATTTACGATTACGGCGACTTTTAGCCCTTCTTTGTTGTGTAAAATATGATTAAGCAAGGTTGTTTTTCCAGCTCCAAGGAATCCGGATAATACGGTTACGGGAAGTTTTTTCATTTATGTAGTACTGTAAAAAAGTTTGAAAAAGTTTGAAAAAGCGCATGCCTTTTTTACTATTTGTAGCTTATAAGATTAGTGTCCAGCACTATTTTCATAACCAATAATTGTAATTCTATAGGGTGTGCCTGAAGTTTTTATTTTCTTTACAATAGTCATTGTCGAAAGGTTCGTTTGTAGTAGTTCTCCAGTAGTTGGAGATGTAATATAAGCGAATTTTTCAGTCAATTCCAATTGCGGTTTTTGTTTAGAATCTGCGGCGATTTCAATAATTATTTTTGCCTCTTTTTCCATTTGTAAGCTGTTTAAATCAAATAGTTTAAGTTCGCCAGAATGCAATAGAATCCCTATTTTTTTGTGATTGTAACTCACTTTGCATTGCATAATTTTTGTGTTTTCAAAAATGGGTTTAATGATGTTATTTACCACATCGATTAAATAAGTCCCTTTGGCTGCTGTATATCCTACAAATTTTCCAGCATAGGCAGTTTCTAAAATAGTGCCAAACCAAGCCGTTCCAAAATCGGTAGGAAATGCAATTAATTTTTGATTGCCATTGCTTTCTACCACAAGAACGCCACTTGCAGAACCGAAGACTGCGTAAGTACCATCAGTTGCATTTCCGTGTATTCCTTTGGTTACTACTTTTGCTTCAAACAGCGTTTTTCCTGTATGGTCAATAATTTTTACTTTTTCTGGTAGCGTTCCTGTAATAGAATTGTCTTTTTCGGTAATGGCATAAGTACCATTTGTAAAGGTAGCCATAGCACCATGATGCGCTAAAAGTCCTGCATTGATGGTTTTGAATTTTGACCCAACGGTATGAATGTCGGATTCTTTGCCTATAGATAGCGTCCCATCGCCATCATTAAAAGTCATTAGCTCGCCAATTTTGCTTTTGAAATGTGTAGGCAAAAGCGATTGCATAGTCAAAGCACCAAACTTAGGCGTTCCTTTCACATCGATGTGATCACCATGATTTTCAAATCCGCTGTCGAAAGTTTCTGTGGTGTTATCTGCTCTGTGAACAATTCCTGTAAATCTGCCAGATTCAGTTGTGTAAAGTGCCGATTTAGCAAATTTTGCATTAAAAAACAGTACTGTTGCATCCAATGGATTAACAAACGATAGTTCCGTTGTTTTTTCATCGGAAACCAGCACTCTCAAGTATTTGTGTTCTAGGACAGTTTCTTGAGGTTTTTCGACAATGTTGTCATCGTCATTACTACAGGATAATACAAAAGAAGATAAAGCGAATAAAAATAGTAGTTTGTGAAATTTGTTTTTCATTGGTATTGAATTATTAAAATTAGTTATTTTTCTATAAGACTGAAATCGAGAAAGAAACTGCTACATCTGTTGAACCTCCGGCGTTGGTTATGTCTCCAGAGGCAACATTGGTAGCATTTTTATTGGGTTGGTGTCGGTAATGTGATTGTTAAATTCCCAGTTGCTTCGCCTGTCGTTACAAAAGCAGATTGTAAACCAACAGGTTTTCCATTTTTGTCAAAATTGCTTGCAGCTGTTGCATACGAAAAAGCATTTAGTGTACCTGTTTTTTGATAAAAAAGCTGATGTCCTACTCCTTCTTCAATAATTTCGGGTGTAATATCTTGTGCTGGATTAGCCAATTCATTTTTAAAAGTGACAGCACCAGTATAGGTTTTGTTTTTTACAAACGGACCAGAAACCGTAATCACGGGAGGGTTTGCACCTTCGCCATCTAAATCTTTATACTGTAAAGTAATGGCTGTTCCGCCATCTACAGGCGTATACATTGCCGTAACAGTCGTGATTAATTCTTCTTCATTTACTGGCGGTGCTATATTGTCATCGTTATTGGTACAGGATGAAAAGCTTGCTATAGCTATAAGGGTAATAGTGCCAATTTTTAGCTGTTTGCTTAAAGCCTTGTTGTATTTTTTAATTATTGATTTCATTTTGTTTGTGCATGAATTAATTTGAAGGATTCTAAAATTGGGTTGCATTATATAAAAATTTTAGTAATTGAATTTGACTTGTATTTGAAAGCTTCTGCCTATTTCATCCGCAAAAAAGCGTTGCCGGTTTAGATAATCTCGATACGTCACGTTAAAAATATTTTGAATCGAAAATGCCACAGTGGTAGTTGTTTTTTTGAAAGTCTTGAACTTTATTTCTGAATAAAAATGTAATAAATGATACGCTGGGGGAGGAGTGCTTATATCTACCAAAATCGATACAAAAGCATCGTTTCTGATGATGTTGGTGTAAAAATTGTTGGCTGAATATTGATTTTGTTGTAGCACTATTTCACTTTTTAGCTCCAAAACAAGCTCATTCCATTTTTTTTTGTGAAAAACGATTTTGTTATTCAGATTCAATGGTGGCATATCAATTAAAGGTTCATTATTACGGGTGTCTTTCCCGTTTGTGTACGCCAACGAAAACAAATGCTGCCATTGATTGCTGATATCCCAATGCGTCTGAATCGCTATTCCTAAAAGGCGTGCATTGGTTTGTTGGTATTCCCAAACGGGAAAAGCTCCACGAATTGTTGTCTCGAAACCTACTGGTTTTAAGAATATATAATCTTGAATACGATTGATATATGGATTTATTTCAAAAGAAAAACGATTGTGTTTTTTCTGAATAGTTATCGATAATTTTGTTGCTTGTTCTTTGTCAAGATTCAAATCACCCAATTCGATTACACCTGTAGAGTGATGCAATCCGTCACTAAAAAATTCAGAAGGATTCGGATTTCTAGACGCAAAACTTACATTGGCATACAACTGCCAATTGTTTTCCATTTCTATATGTAAACCAGCAGTTGCCGAAAGAGCATGAAAAGTAAAACTCGGTTTAGTAAGCCATTGTGTGTCATAATCGGCCACTATAAATTTTGAAAATTCTTGGTTGTAACCTCTTTCGTCCCATCTTGATTTATGATAATATTTGGTCGCATTAATTCTAGAAAAATCATATCGCAATCCGCCATCTAAAGAAAAAGTGTCTGAAAAATCATAATTACCAATTGTATAAGCACCAAAATCAATTTTATCATAATTCGGAATTAAAGGACGAATTCCTGTTGCGGGATTCGCATAGTTGTTTTGCGTAGTGGCACCAATACCTGATTTCAAACTCCAATTGTGTCCTTTTTTTTTGTAATCAACATGTAGCGAATTGGTTTTCAAATCCAAATCCAAAGCGGCAGTATTTTTATAATCGCCTCGACGAACATCATATTCTAATCTTTTATTGAATTGAAAAGCGTATTGAAACGAAATAAATTCTGTTTCATTGAAATAATAATTGTAGTTAAATTTGAGGATTTGATGTGCAACCTCTTGTTTTGGGTTTTTAATACGGTACGTGAAATCGTTGACTACAGACGGAATTTTATGGGTAATCGATTGGTATAAATCGTTCACATTTCCAGTATGCGAAGCACTCAAAATTCCAATTTCAGATTTATAGAAACTGTAAAAAGCAGTGGTATTGTATTTTTTGGCAGTATATTTTATGTCTCCCGTAAAACTGGCTTCACGGTTTCCTGTATTAGACAAAACATAATCGGGCGCTTGCTTGTCGCCATTGTATTTAAAAGTTGCCAAGGCATTCCAACTCCAACCAAGATCATTGCCTTTATGAATATTCGAACTCACAGAACCACCTTTGCCATTAGCATCTAAGTTTAGAATAGTTTTGCCAAATAACGTGTCTTTTTTTACGCTCACGGGCTCAATAATAACTAAGCCACCAATAGCATCACCGCCATATTGCAGTGCCGAAGCCCCTTTTATGACAGTAATTTTGCCAGCTGCATTAACATCAAAGTTGGGGGCGTGTTCTGTACCCCATTGTTGGTCTTCCAATTTTACATTGTTGTTAATTATAGCAACTCTGCTGCCGTACAGCCCATCTATAATAGGTTTTACGACTGCATTCCCTGTTTTAAGACTCGAAATTCCTGCTATTTCTTTCAAAGCATCGCCTAATGATTGATTGCTGTATTTTTCGATAGTTTTTAACTTAATCAGCTGTTCTACAACCGATTTATGGATGCTGTTTGTTTTTTGATGGATTATAATTTCCAGAAGCTTGCTAGTATTTAGTTTCAATTTTAAATCGAGTTTTAAATTGTTTTTGAGTTCAATAATGGTGTCTATGGACTGGTATCCAATATGAGAAATATTTATTTTTGTAATTCCATATGGTAAATTATCAGCACTGTAATTGCCTAAGGCATCACTGCTAATAATTTTTTGACCCATATGAATGTGGATGCCCGAGAAGCTAATTGGTTCTTGGTACATTATTTTTCCGCTAATGGTGTTTTGCGAATAAATGCAATTGCCAAACACAATAAGCCAGAAAAAAACGAGATTTTTCTTCAACATTATTTTAGTTTAAAATATATAAAAGCCTATCATTTAAGATTTAAATGATTTGTTTTTTTATTTTAAAATAGAGGTGGCCCTCGAAGTGAAAAGAAGCATCCTTTGAAAAATGAAGAATGTTGTTGGGCGTAAAATAAACGAAAATGCGTTAGGGTACTATTTTTATGAAAGAGGAACACATAAAAAGTGTTTGTCGTAAATAAGCTAAAGTTAAAATCGCAAGCAAAACATTTTTCAGAAATACTGTTGTTACTTATTTCTGTTTTATTTTTGGAAGACTGTTGATTGTAATGTTTTTCTATAAACTGTTTTGAATGATGCGCATAAGAATGAATCGACTGGAACAGTATTGAGAACAATACTGCCATTGACAGAAGAACATTAATGATGATATATTTCTTTTTCATTCCTGAAAATGCGCTAAAAATTATTTAGGAGACTTTAAGAAGGCATTCATTTATTTTTATGCCTTTTTTTGTACATTTGCTTAATGCAACTATATTGCAAATATAAGAATCTTATTTTTAAACGCAACAATGTTGCGTTTTATTTTTAATATTAATGAAAAACACTCGAAATACTACAGCAAAAGCAACCATTTTAGAATTAATATCAAGCTCTGAAGTGGCCTTGTCGCATTCTGAAATTCAAAAATTAACTACAGATTTATGTGATAGAGTTACTATTTATAGAATTCTAGACCGTTTGGTCAATGAAGATGTGATTCATAAAATTGCTACGCCAGACGGAACGGTAAAATATGCCAGTTGCCATCACCATCACGACCATCAGCATCATATTCATAATCACGTACATTTTAGTTGTGAAAAATGCCTTTCGGTAACCTGTTTAGATTCGGTAGAACCTTCTTATAAAATACCGGATAATTATCTGGTAAAAGATGTCAATTTTACACTTTCGGGCTTGTGTCCAAAATGCATCTGATTTTAGTTGAAATTTAGGCTTGGCTAAAAAAATATTTAAGTAAGCTATTTTTGTATATATTTGCTCATAATTTTTATAAAAATGGGTAAATCTCTAGAAGAAGTTCACGAATCGGTTCCTACGCAAAATAAAACGACTGTTTTTAGAAAAATATTAGCCTTTTTCGGGCCAGCTTATTTGGTGAGCGTGGGTTATATGGATCCAGGAAATTGGGCGACAGATATTGCTGGCGGAAGCCAATTTGGTTATGCTTTGCTTTGGGTTTTATTAATGAGTAATCTAATGGCCTTACTGTTGCAAAGCCTCAGTGCTCGATTAGGAATCGTAACCCAACGCGATTTGGCGCAAGCTTCCCGCGAAACGTATTCGAAATTTGTTAATTATATTCTTTATTTTTTGGCAGAAATTGCCATTGCTGCTTGTGACCTTGCTGAGGTTTTAGGAATGGCAATTGGAATTAATTTACTGTTTGATATTCCTCTTATTCAAGGCGTATTTATTACTGTTTTAGATACTTTTTTGTTGCTTTTCCTTATTAATAAAGGCATCCGAAAAATGGAAGCTTTTATTATTGTTTTGGTCGCAATTATTGGTGTTTCTTTTATTTTCGAAATGTTTTTTGCCCAACCCGAATTGGGAAAAGTACTTTATGGTTTAGTTCCTTCGATGCCCAATGAAGCTGCACTTTATATTGCCATCGGGATTATTGGAGCCACCGTAATGCCTCATAATTTATACTTACATTCTTCGTTGGTGCAAACCCGAAAATTCGACCGTTCTGTAGCAGGAATTAAGCAGGCCTTAAAATACAATTTGATCGATTCTACCATAGCCTTAAACTTAGCTTTCTTTGTAAATGCGGCCATTTTGATTTTGGCGGCAGCCACATTCTACAAAAACGGAATGTACGAAGTAGCCGAAATTCAAGATGCCCACCGATTTATGGAGCCACTTTTGGGGACCAAATGGGCACCGATATTGTTTGCCGTTGCCTTAATTGCTGCGGGACAAAGTTCTACGGTTACTGGAACGCTGGCGGGACAGATTATCATGGAAGGGTATCTTAACCTTCGAATTCAACCTTGGGTTCGACGCATCATTACCCGATTAATCGCCATTGTGCCCGCTGTGATTGTGATTTTGATTTTTGGCGAAAGCGTAACCGGAAAATTATTGATTTTAAGTCAAGTTATCTTGAGTTTACAACTGGGATTCGCGATTATTCCGCTAATTCATTTTGTGAGCGATAAATCGAAGATGAAAGGGTTTCATATTGGCAAAACTACGCAAATTGTCGCTTGGATAATTGCCACCATTATAGTTTCACTCAACGCCAAATTGGTTTTCTCTGAAATTCAAGGCTGGTTAGAAACTTCCGAAAACCCCACAATTCTGTGGCTTACGGTTGTTCCGTTGGCAGTTGGGTTCTTAATTTTGTTGTTGTATATTGTATTTAAGCCTTTTGTTTCTAAAGTAAAACTGGATATTCAAAATCATTCTCCACATCATTTGACTTTACAGTTTTCTCCAACAGGAACCTTTACCAAAAGGAATAT
>JAYVGE010000074.1:0-2074 GCA_043772515.1 Flavobacterium sp.
CTGGATTCCCAGGACCATCTACCTGCTCTGATGTCTTCTCCCTCGGCAATGGCTCTCGTACAAGGCGCACAACCAATGCTTACAAAACCCTTTTTGTGCAAAGCGTTTTGTGGTACATTATTCTCATCAATATATTTTTGAACGTCTGCCAAACTCCATTTCAACAATGGATTGAATTTTATAATGTTGAAATGAGCATCGTATTCAAAGGTTGCCAAATCATTTCTGTTTTCTGATTGCTCGGCACGTAAACCGGTAATCCAAATTTCGTTTCCTTTTAAGGCTTTAGTCAACGGTGCTACTTTTCGAATAAAACAACATTCTTTTCTGTTCTCGACCGATTCGTAGAAGCTGTTTGGTCCCTTTTGTTTCAACAAATTCTCTACCGCTAAAGCTTCTGGAAAATAAACTTCGATTTGTTTTTTGTACTTTTTTAATGTTTTATGAAAAACATCATACGTCTCTTGAAACAATCTACCAGTGTCCAATGTAAAAATAGTAATTGGCAAATCATTTTTAGTAATCAAAGCCGTAATTACTTGGTCTTCCTGTCCAAAAGAAGTCGAAAAAACCACTTTATCTTTGTATTCATTAGCCAAAAAAGTCAAAGTCTCTTCGATCGAGAAGTTTACTGTTTTTTCTAATAAATTATTTATACTGATTGTACTCATAATTTTGTTGTTTTAGTCCTTTTGGGCTTTTGAACCTAAAAGTACAAAATATTACAGTAATTTAGAAAGCGTTTTTAAACTCAGAATAATGATTAAAATACCTACCAAAATCATCATTGGTTTTCTTTGTATTTTATTTACCAAAATAGCGGCAATCGGAGCGGCAATCACACCTCCTAAAATCAACCCTATAATTACTTGCCAACCATGTATTCCCCCAAAAATCATGAATGTAATTCCACTAGCAAAAGAAACAGCAAACTCGGCAGCATTTACAGAACCAATCGTATATCTAGGATTTCTGCCTCTCCCAAGCAGTGTAGAAGTTACAATTGGCCCCCAACCACCACCTCCAACTGCATCCATAAAACCTCCAAAAGAAGCTAGAATATTCAACCGTTTGGTTTTCTTTTTTATAATATTTTTTTGCATTGCCTTACGAATAATAATACAAGCCAAGGCTATCATATACACTGCTATAAACGGTTTTATAACATCTCCATCTATCACATCCGAAAGTAAATAAGCTCCAGTTATCGAACCCAAAACACCTGGAATAATTAAGTGTTTTACTAGTTTTTTATTGATATTCCCAAACCGATGATGTGAGATTGCCGATGCTCCTGTAGTAAACATTTCGGCAACATGAACTCCAGCGCTACTAACTGCTGGAGGAATTCCATACGCCAATAAAAAAGATGTTGCCGTTGCCCCATAACCCATTCCCAAAGTTCCATCGACTAATTGAGCAAAAACTCCTATAGCAAAAAATATTAAAAACTCTTGATTGAACCCCGCTACAAAACCGTTCCAAGTAAATTCGGTGTGATGGTTGTAAGCCAATGTAGCAATTAATCCTACCAATAAAACTACAGGAACAATCACCCACAAACGTTCTTTAAAAGACACTTCTGACTTTATTACTGCGTTGTTTACTTCTAATTCTTTACTCATAATTTCTTAAATCTTTTTAATTTAAAACCAATACCCTATAGGAGTACTAGATTAAAGTGCAAAAATAACACTTTTTATTTAATTACAAAATTTATTTTTGGGTTTAATTATTTAAAAATAATAGCTGCTAGCGAATTATTATCCTATCTTAGTAACACATCGACTATTTCTTCTCCGATTACCCAATACATTCTTTTTGTTTTAAGCTTTACTCTTAATTTTTATGATTTGATAGATTTTATGAATCTAAAGAACTATTATTAAGCCTGAAATAGTGCCTGAAATAAAAAACAATTATTATATTGCATCCTAATAAATTAGACAATCAACATGAAATTACTAATAGTTGAAGATAATTTAGAACTTATAAAAAGCATGGCCGACTATCTTGTACACGAGAATTACATCTGCGAAATGGCCCATACTTTTGAAAAAGCCAGAGAAAAACT
>JAYVGE010000075.1:0-4939 GCA_043772515.1 Flavobacterium sp.
CTTGTACTTGGTTTTGTTGACATCCTCGATAATTTGATTTTTGTTTTGTTCTTGTTGCAGTTTTAATTGCCGTATACGCTTGGCAGTATTTTCGCCGAACAAAACAGGTAGTTTTAATGCCAAACCAACATAACTATTGCCATACCAACTCCCTTGTTTAAAAGGACTCAGCTGATCTGCAAATTGATCTGCCCCCAAATAACCATTAAGATTAAGCAAGGGAGATTGTTTTGCTCTTTCTAACTTTTCGTTATTCTGCAACACTTGATTTTGCGTAACCAGTATTTGAATCTGTGGTAAGGATTGAATTAAATTTTCGTCCAGATTGGTTATCCCTTCGTTTACAAACTGTTTTTCTAAGACTATAGAATTCGCCAAATTAAGATCATTACCAGTAAGATACAGTAGATATTCTTTTAAAACCAAAGCGTCATCTAGGGCGTTAAAATGTTTTTGAACCGCATTATTATGGGTTATTTTGGCTTCGTTTACAGCAATCTTTAACGCTCTCTGATTGTTGTATTTTTCGCTTGTGGTTTTCAGACTTAATGCCGTTCGGGTCGTATCTCCCACGGCTTCTTTTATCTGATCTTCGGTAATCAAAATATTAAAATACACTTTTGTTACTTCGTAGGTAAGCTCTATGGCGGCTTCTTGCTGGCTTAGCGATGCCAATTTCTCATTTAGCTTTGCCGTGGCAATCCATTTTGAAATAGAACTATCAAACAAAGGTTGCTGTATCAAAACTCCTGCCCGTTGCGAATAATTGGTTCCTAATTTTACAGCCATTTTGGTATCTGTAGTCTCATTTGAATTGAATGTACCTCCCGGAACAATACTTGAAGCCAAGATTGGACTATACTGATAGGTGTAATCTAATGTTACTCGAGGCAAATACTTTGCATTTAACTCTTTTGTTTTTAACTGATTAATATCGGATTCTATTTGTAAAGAAGCCAATGATTTTCTCTTTTTTTGTGCCGATTCTATTGCTTTTTTTAACGATAAAATGGTGTTTTGTCCACTTGTTTTTGAAACACAAAACAGCAAAAGTCCTATTATAAAAAAGCTGTTTATTGAAATATATTTTTTCATCTGTAGCTAGTATTTATTTGTTTTTAGAATCCCGATAGTTGTCGAAAAACACCCCGATTCGTCACTATTATTTTTTAGATTTTACCACGAAGGGGGATGACTGCACATTTCTTTATCCTCTAAATACCGAGGCAGGTTCTACGTTTTTGACTCTTCGAATGGCAAATACCGCTCCGAATAGCGAGATAGAGAAGGTTATCATTAGAATAGAAAAAAGTATTGTTGGATTGAAATCGATAAGAATTCCCGCCTGATACATTCCGTTTTTAAAACCCATTAAAAAAACCAAAGCCACCAAGAATCCAACAATAGCAAACAAAGTGGCCTGAGTAAGAATTAGATTTCGAATATAAGAATTGGTCGCTCCTATTGCTTTTAATGTTCCATAATCTTTAATTCGGTCTAATGCCGAGGAATACATGGTGAGCCCGATGATAAAAAACCCTGCAATGATAGCAAAACCAACCAAAGACCCCGTACTAGCCCCCAATCCTGTTGAGGCCAAAACACTTTGAATCGTAGCTTCTTCCAGAGCCGAACTAGGCCATGCCCTTACTCCATAAACAGTACTATTAATTTGATCTACGACCTGATCTATGTTTTCTCCTTCTTTTACATTCACCATCAGAGCACTACTATTTGTCGAAGCGATAGCACCATAATACCTTGCTCTGTCTAGTGTGGTGTACATTAAATACCCACCCCAACCTCTAATTCCTTTGGTTTGAAGCCGAATAACAGCTCTTTTTCCGTTAATTTCAAAAGAAGTACCAACGTTTGAGGAACCTCCAAAATTATTCCGATCAAAATAGTCGGCAGACACAGCCGATTCTTGTAATAAATCGGGGAGTTTTCCTTGCATGATTTTGGTACTATCGGGACCTGCTTTAAAATGAGGAAATTCGCTTCCGATAATCGTTACATTAGCACTTGTCCCATCTGGAAACTTTGCTTTGCCATTGGTTACAACAATAGCAAAAGCTTCTTTTACCCCTGGCAAACTCTTAATTTCATTTTCTTTTCTAATATCTAAGAGGCTCAATTGGTTGGCATCGGTAGTTTTATTATCGACAACCCAAATCGCTGTGGTTGTATTTTTGACCAACACACTCATTAATCCTGTTAGAAAATTAAAAGTCCCTATCTGCTGTCCTATAAGAAAAGTACTTATTACAATTCCGACAACAACACCGATGCTTTTGGTTTTATCAAAACGAATAAATTTCCAAGCAGTAATAATGGTAGATTTCATAATCGATTGTTCGTTTTTTATTTTTTTTTGATTGTAAAATTTACACCAAACCAAGTGATAATATCGTAGCCCTTATTTGCCCTCAACCTCTCCCGATACTTATCGGGACTCCCAAAGGAAAAGGAGCGATCAGGGTATATTAAATTTGGATTTGGTATCATTCATCCTTTAAATTCGCTTCTCAAAACAATCAGTGTCCCACACCTGCCTGAATAACGCACTCAATTCGAGAGTTAATTAAATATCGGGTTTGATTCTTCAACAGAATTTTTATCTCTCGAACTCGTCTGTCTTCTTGATCTCCTGCTTTTTCGGAGAATAATGATTTTCGTTTGAGTGCAGAAGAAGTAAAAATAACCTCACCAGAACCAATAATGGCATTGGATCCAATCTGACGAATGGCCGCATTTTGCCCTTTTTTTATTTTATCGGCAAACAGTTCATCAATTTCGCAAGTGGCAACCAATTTGCTGTTGGGTATAAAATCTGCAAAGGCTTGATTAGGCAGTAGTGCTGCTCCTTTCATGGCATTCATAGTCATTATTTGTCCATCGTTTAGTGCTCTAACATAATAGTGTTGCAATTCTTTATTAGAAACTTCGAGTTCTTTCAAAATCTCTTGAAGATGAGCATTGGCTACCGTAACTTGCTCTTGTAGCTCCTCGACATTGACAAAGAATGTTTTGGTTTCTGTTTCTAAATCATCTACTTTTTGTTTTGTTTCTGCTCCCTTTGCTTGCAATTTTTGTAATCGCTGTAGCTCGAGTTGTTTGTTTTCATATTTTATTTTCTGCCCTTTCAACTGCAATTGTGTAATTCCGACTTGTATTTTTTGAGTTACAATTCTACTTTTGATTTGAGCTATTTTGGCATCCTGAACCCCATGATCTAATTCGAGAATAAGGTCGCCTTTGGCAATTATATCATTCTCTTTCTTGTGAATATCTACAACAATACCCCCAAGATGAGACGCTAAGGCAATTACTTTTTCGCTGGGCTCGATTCGTCCCAAGCCCACAATTGCAGATGGGCTGCTTTTTTTGAGTTCCTTACTTTGTTCCGATTTTTTTTCTCCTTTATTGCAACTACACAAAAAAAGAGTTGTTAGAAACACAAGGCAAATTGTTGTTTGTTTCATATTTAGATATTTATTGTTTTTTATAGGAATATGGTATCGCCAGATCTTCATTTGTGTTTGAGACAGCTTTTGTCATGGCGATTTCATATGTAGATATTTATTGTTTTTTATAAAAATAGGGTATCGACTTATTTCGATTCTTTTGGTATAGAATAATCTCGATTTCGCTCCGTCTATTTTAAAAATTATAGGCTTGCTATCCTCTATGGACTACCAATTACTAGTGATTTACAGCCTCCAATTCCTTTTTGTTTTCGGTTGCCACGCCATTATCAACATAAACAATTCGGTCTGCAAATTGCTTCAAGCGCATGTCATGCGTAACAACGATAACACTCTTGCCATTTTTAGCAAGCAATTTTAGCTCGTCCATTACAAGTTCGACACTCTTAACATCCAATGCAGCGGTGGGCTCGTCACAAAGCATAATAGGCGGATTTGTAACTAATGCTCTCGCAATAGCCACCCTTTGCTGTTGTCCGCCGCTAAGCATTTTGGGTAAGTTTCTCATCCTATCCTCCATACCTACCAATGTCAATGCTTGCACTGCTTTTTGCTTGGCATCTTTATCATTCAAACCCATCAATTGCATTGGCATCATAACGTTTTCTAATGAATTAAGAGGTGCCAAAAGATTAAAACTCTGAAACACAAATCCTATTTTATTAAGTCTCATTGCTGCCAATTCTTTAGACGAAAGCGTATTTACTTGCTGTCCATCTATAAAAACATCGCCTCGAGTTGGGTAAATAACGCAACCTAAGAGAGATAACAACGTAGTTTTGCCAGAGCCAGAAGGACCAATAATTAGAGTTAACTCTCCTGTTCTAAACTGTACAGATGTGGGTTGCAATGCTGTAATCAAGGTATCTCCTGTTTGATATTCTTTGCAAGCACCCCGTATTTCTGCGATAATTCTATTTTCTGAAGTTACACCTTCCATTTTTTTTTGTTTTTTGAAGTTTATAGCTTCGATTTCTAGATCAATATCATTTTCTATTTTGCAAAATGATTCGCATTGCCTCTTTTGATTTAAAGATGTTTCTATTTTTAATATTTTCTGAATGACCAAACTACTATCATCTGAAAGTCCATAAGTTTAACACTTGTGATTTGTCACAGATTAAAAATATTCGCACAGATTAATCAGAAACAATCCATTTAATTCTATCTAACGCTCTTCAAAATCTGTTTTTTCTGCATCTTGCTTTAGCCAATCCGTGACATCCGCATTGCGTAGACAAGGCTTTTCTAAGTCATCAACTCTCTATAAAAACCCCAAAGTCACTTTCTTGAAATCTGAGACCATTTTTTTTCAGAAGCTAAAGCGAAATACAGTAAAGTGCCTATTTATACCAAACGCAATTACAATATAGTCTAACTTTTTTCTCCTCACCTCAGGTCTTCTCTTTTCGATAGAGGAGGGATTGGGTTATATTATAATTAGGTTTGGT
>JAYVGE010000076.1:0-2071 GCA_043772515.1 Flavobacterium sp.
TGTACTTCGCCTGATTTTAAGAAATGTTCTTCACGTCCGCCATCGCCTGCTTCAACGAGTTTTAAATACAAAACCCCTTTGGAATCTGGTTTAATATACTCTTTGGCACCCATAATAAAATTTTGATACTCCACTTTAAACGGATTACCTGAAAAATCTCCTTTCAACGTAAAATTATTATTAGTAACTGGAGACAACAAAACTGATTTTTCAAAAACCCTGCGTTTCATTTCTCCGTCATGCTCTCCATCAACAAAAAGAGTGAGGAATGTTTTATCCGAATAAAATTGATTTTCTGCCGCTCCTTCGCGTATCGGCATCATACCTTCAAAACTGATGTAACGGGTAATAAATGCCCCACCTATGATGAAAATAAAAGCCAAATGCAGCATCAAAGTGGCCCATTTTTCTTTTTTAAGTAGTTGGTATCTTTTGATGTTTCCAATAAAATTAATCATGAAAAATCCCATTATGGCTTCAAACCAATAGGTATTATAGATTAAAATTCTAGCTGTATCAGTATTGTATTTGCTTTCTATAAAAGTCCCTACACCCATTGCAATTGCAAAAGTCAAGAATAGTATAGCCATTAATCGAGTAGAAAATAGGACAGAGAATAATTTTTTTTCCATTTGGAAGTAAATTTCGTTTTAATAAAGTGTCGCAAAAGTACTCAAAATTGTCTATTTGTTTAGAGGCACAATTGTTAATTAAATCCAAAAATAAATATGATTTTGCCCAGTAAAAACAATAAACAACCCCAATTCCTGTTTAATTCTTCTTTACATTACGGTTAAAGACTTCGCTTTTTTTTGTTAATTTTGCAAAATGATTAAAATAACGATTATCGGTTCGGGAAATGTGGCGCAACACTTGATTGATGCTTTCGCAAAAAGTGATGCGGTGGAAATCATTCAGGTTTTCTCAAGAACCGAAAAGCAAATTTCACTTCTACTGGATTCCAGTAAAATTACCAATGATTGGAATGCTTTGAGAGAGGCAGATTTATACATTATTGCCGTTTCGGATGATGCTATTGCAAGCGTTTCATCACAATTGCCTTTCGAAAATCGATTAGTTGTTCATACTTCGGGCAGTGCGCCACTGACTTCACTAAATGATAAAAATCGGAAAGGTGTTTTTTATCCGTTGCAAACTTTTACCAAAGGAAAACCAATTGATTTTAAAACCATTCCTTTTTGTTTGGAAACACAATCCGAAAACGATTATGAAATAGTGGAAAAAGTTGCTTGCGCAATATCCGATAGTATTTACAAAATTAATTCACAACAACGTAAAGCTTTACATGTTGCGGCTGTTTTTGTTAATAATTTTACCAATTATCTGTACCAATTAGGAAACGAAATCTGCGAGGAAAACCAAGTGTCTTTCGAAATTTTGAAACCTTTGATTCTAGAAACAGCAGAAAAACTTTTGACGCTTTCGCCAAAAGACGCTCAGACTGGACCGGCAAAGCGCAATGATATTTCAACTATTGAAGCACACGAATCCTTTTTATCGAATGAAAATCAATCTACTATTTATAAAATTTTAACTCAATCTATACAAAATCATGGCAAAAAGCTATAAAGAAATAATGAATGATATTACCACGTTTGTCTTTGACGTAGATGGCGTACTCACTGACGGTTCAGTTTTTGTTTCCAATGAGGGAGAGATGCTAAGAACCATGAATATTCGAGACGGCTATGCAATGAAAGCAGCTATAGAAAGCGGTTATCACGTATGCATTATCTCTGGCGGAAGCAATGAAGGTGTTCGAGTACGATTACGAAACTTAGGTATTACCGACATTCATTTGGGTACTCCTGATAAAGTAGAAACGTTCAAGGAATACACTGATGTTTACAATATTAACCCGGAACAGGTTTTGTACATGGGCGACGATATTCCGGATTATCATGTAATGAAATTGGTAGGATTGCCTTCGTGTCCACAAGATGCAAGCCCGGAAATTAAAGCAATTTCAAAATATGTTTCTCATATAAAAGGAGGAAAAGGAGCTGCTCGCGACGTGATTGAGCAAGTAATGAAAGTACAAGGAAAATGG
>JAYVGE010000077.1:0-2070 GCA_043772515.1 Flavobacterium sp.
TCCTAATAAAAAGAAACCTATTAATAGCAATAAATTGACCTTGTTTTTCATCTTTGATTATTTTTCTTCAAACAACTTTTATGTAAAATTACAAATATATTTAACAAATATTTTGTAACTTTTTCGTTGCACTTAAATATATAACAATCAATACATTAAAAAGCCTATTGCATTTGTTATTGCAATAGGCTTTTAAAACATTTGATGTTGATTGGTGGTTACTTATCGAAATGTGCTTTGATGCCTATCTCAAATAAACCATTTACGTATTTGCTCAAGTCGCTGGTGGCAGTAGTATACATTGCGCTAAAGGTATAGTTGCCTGTGTATTTGTAGCTTACCCCAAAACTTCCATTCTTACTACTGTGAAACATTGTTAAAAACTTTAGCTGTTGGTTCAATATACTGGTCTCTACACCCATATCAAAAATATCATTGTATCCTTTGATAGAACGATAGACTAATTTAGGTTCCAAAAAAACATCCTCAAAGCGACCTTTCAATTGTTTTTTATAACTCACCGAACTGTAAAACAGAGACACATCGGTTATGTTGTTGTCTTTGTTGAAAACATATTTCATGTTTGGCATCACCACCTCTGCTTTCAAGTCTTTCCAGCTGTAAGATACACCCAAATCGCCATCAAAAAAGGTTTTCTTGTAGTTTACTATACTCGCATCACTCGTATTACCAACCGCCTCTACATTGCTTAAACCTTGGTGTGAGAAACCCAAAGACAAGCCAAAATGTAGCTTCTGCTCTGCACTAAGTGGCAAATGATAGGCATAACTCGCTACAAATCTAGTATCTTGTTGTAAGCCTGCTTTGTCTAAATACATGTTTAAACCTAAGCCCATTTTTTCATTCAAGCCATAGTCGGCCGTTAAACTTTGAGATACCGGAGCTCCTTTAAAAACATTACTCTGTTGGCGATAACCAAGATTTACATTCAAACCTTCGTACTGCCCTGCCAAAGCGGGATTACTTAAATAGGGGTTGGCATAGTACTGAGATACCATTGCATATTGCTGCGATTTAACACTTAAACTCGTTGTTAGTACTGCCGAAAGGATGTATATCGTTTTTCTTATCATCTTTTTTTATTCAAATATGGTAATGAACCCTTTTTCTACTGGTTGACCATTGCCCAAATCAATCATATAATAGTAAGTACCTTCCTTCATTTGTTTGCCGTCTAAAGTACCGTCCCAATAGTTATTGTCATTGTTATATCCAATTATTTTTTTCAAGATACGTCCATATCTATCATACAGGGTTATAACATTTTTTGGATAGCTATCTATATTTTCAATCATCCAAATAGGGTTTTCTCCAGTGATGTTATTATTTGGAATAGGCTTACCACCCAATAAACCTCCTTTAGGACTTGGGTCTTTACCATTTGGTATACCATCACCATCCATATCAGGATCTTTATCATTTGGTATGCCATCGCCGTCTATATCATCGTCTGCATCGTTTGGTATACCATCGCCATCGATATCAGGGTCTTTTTCATTCGGTATACCATCGCCATCCAAATCTTTACCGTTTGCTCCATTTGGATTTGTGTCTTTATCATTTGGTATGCCATCGCCATCTGCATCAGGGTCTTTATCATTCGGTATCTTATCGCCGTCAATATCAGGGTCGATACCATTTGGTATGCCATCACCGTCTACATCAGGGTCGGTACCATTTGGTATGCCATCGCCATCTACATCAGGATCTTTACCATTTGGTATGCCATCACCATCTACATCAGGATCTTTACCATTTGGTATGCCATCGCCGTCTACATCAGGATCTTTATCATTTGGTATACCATCACCGTCTACATCAAGGTCTTTGTCATTCGGTATACCATCACCGTCGATATCATCGTCTGCATCGTTTGGTTTACCATCACCATCCAAATCTTTACTGTTTGCTCCATTTGGACTTGTGTCTTTGTCATTCGGAATACCATCGCCGTCGATATCTGGGTCGGCACCATTAGGTATGCCATCACCGTCGATATCAGGATCTTTTTCATTCGGTATGCCGTCGCCATCTAAGTCTATTGGTGTT
>JAYVGE010000078.1:0-2061 GCA_043772515.1 Flavobacterium sp.
TTAAAGCTATCCCGAGCTAAGAGGGAAAATGGCCCGTTCGTCTATCGGTTAGGACGCATGGTTTTCATCCATGTAAGAGCGGTTCGATTCCGCTACGGGCTACAAACATTTATAATTACAGTTATCCTGAACTTCAGAAGGAAAATGGCCCGTTCGTCTATCGGTTAGGACGCATGGTTTTCATCCATGTAAGAGCGGTTCGATTCCGCTACGGGCTACGAATTTAATCGTAGTTGATTAATAAAGAACTTAGGAGGATAAGGTCCGTTCGTCTAGGGGTTAGGACGCCAAGATTTCGTCTTGGTAACAGGGGTTCGATTCCCTTACGGACTACAAAAAAACTAGTAAAAGATAAAAAAGCAATACAATGGCAAATCATAAATCAGCTCTAAAAAGAATTAGAAGCAACGAAAAAAGAAGAGTATTAAACAGATACCAACACAAAACTACTCGTAATGCAATCAAAGCATTAAGAATTGCAACTGATAAAACAGAGGCCACTTCAAAATTATCGAACGTGATTTCTATGATTGACAAATTAGCTAAGAAAAACATCATTCATGATAACAAAGCTTCTAATTTAAAATCTAAATTAACGAAACTTGTTTCTAAATTGTAATAACTACAATTGAATCTAAATCATAAAAGCCTCCAAATTGGAGGCTTTTTTTATGTAACTATTTTTTAAAAAATTCGCCTCAAAACCCCGAAGAATAGCTCGTTTCAAACATTAAAAAGTTAACAAACGGGCAAACTATTGTAGAAAGGTTTTTTGTATCAAAATAAAGTGTACATTTGCACCCATTAAAAATCACAGATGGAAGCTATTAGAAACATTGCAATTATTGCCCACGTCGATCACGGTAAAACAACTTTGGTTGATAAAATTATGTATCACTGTCAATTATTTCGTGACAACGAAAACACAGGTGACTTAATCCTTGATAACAACGACTTAGAGCGCGAAAGAGGTATTACCATTACTTCAAAGAATGTTTCGGTTCAGTATAAAGGTACAAAAATCAACATTATCGATACTCCTGGTCACGCCGATTTTGGTGGTGAAGTAGAACGTGTATTGAATATGGCCGACGGAGTTTGTCTACTTGTAGATGCTTTTGAAGGACCAATGCCACAAACTCGTTTTGTGCTACAAAAAGCTATTGACTTAGGATTAAAACCATGTGTTGTAATCAATAAAGTAGATAAAGAAAACTGTACTCCTGAAGAAGTTCATGAAAAAGTTTTTGACTTAATGTTTGAATTAGGTGCTCAAGAATGGCAGTTAGATTTTCCAACCGTTTATGGTTCTGCTAAAAATAACTGGATGTCTGATCATTGGGAAAACGTAACCGATAATGTTGAAGCATTGTTGGATATGGTTATTGAAAATGTACCAGCTCCTAAAGTTTCTGAGGGTACTCCACAAATGTTGATTACATCATTAGACTTTTCTGCATTTACAGGTCGTATCGCTATCGGTCGTCTTGAAAGAGGAGTTCTTAATGAGAGTATGCCAATCTCATTAGTAAAAAGAGATGGTACTATTATTAAATCACGTATCAAGGAATTACACACATTTGAAGGACTTGGTCGTAAAAAAGTACAACAGGTAATTGCCGGAGATATTTGCGCAATTATTGGTGTTGAAGGATTTGAAATTGGAGATACAATCGCTGATTTTGAAAACCCAGAAGCATTGAAAACAATTGACATTGATGAACCTACTATGAGTATGTTGTTTACAATTAATGACTCTCCTTTCTTTGGTAAAGAGGGTAAATTTGTAACTTCTCGTCATATTAGAGATCGTTTGACAAAAGAATTAGAGAAAAACTTAGCCATGAAATTGGGTGAAACTGATTCTGCCGATAAGTTCATGGTTTTTGGTCGTGGTGTACTTCACTTATCTGTTCTTATCGAAACCATGAGAAGAGAAGGTTATGAAATGCAAATTGGTCAGCCACAGGTTATCATCAAAGAAATTGATGGTAAAAAATGTGAGCCAATCGAGGAATTAACAATCGATTTGCCAGAAACACTTTCAGGAAGAGCGGTAGA
>JAYVGE010000079.1:0-4905 GCA_043772515.1 Flavobacterium sp.
AGAAGCTGTCTCATAACTGAGGCAGTTTTTTTATGATTTATTTGGAAGTTATTTCATTAATTCGTATATTTATAGTGTTGATATACAGATAATTGATATGAATTTCAGAGACTATAATCAAAGACAAACGGCATTATTTTCCCATTCATTTGATGATTTAATTCCCACTTCTCATCCAGTTCGGGTGGTTGATCAAGTAGTTGAACAACTCAATCTTCAGGGACTAATCAAAACCTACAAAAAAGAAGGCAATCCGAGTTATCACCCAAAAATGTTACTCAAAGTAATGTTGTATTCCTACATGACCAATGTTTACTCGTCAAGAAAAATAGAGCAAGCCCTTGGAGAGAACATCAATTTTATGTGGTTAAGTTCCATGAGCATTGTAGATCACAATACCGTAAACCGATTTAGAAGTAATAAACTGCAAGATAGTTTTAAAGAAATTTTCAAACAAGTAGTTTTGATGCTTGCCGATGAAGGTTTGATTAGTTTAAGACAAATTTATACTGATGGCACAAAAATAGAAGCCCAAGCAGGAAAATATACATTTGTATGGGGAAAAAGTATTGCCACCAATAAAGGCAAAATGCTAAGACAATTGGAAGATTTATGGTCTTATGCTCAAAGCATAGCCAAAAATGATCACCATAATCCAGAACCACCAGAGTTCAAAGAAATTAGCAAAGAAGTTATCGAAAAGACAGTAGAACAAATAGATGCCAAACTAGCAGGAAACGAAAATGCGAGTACAAAAGCCAAAGCCAAACTCAATTATATCAAGAAAAATTTTGTTGCCAATTTAGAAAAATACGAACAACAACAAGAAATTCTAGGTACCAGAAATTCCTATAGCAAAACTGATACCGATGCCACTTTTATGCGTATGAAAGAAGATCATATGCTTAACGGACAATTAAAACCAGGCTATAATCAACAAATATCAACCCAAAATCAAATCATCGTTCATTACACCACACACCAAAACCCAACCGATACAAAAACCTTAAAACCTCATTTAGAAAATCTTAAAGAAACTTTTGGAGAAAAAGTGTTTAATGAGTTAGAAGAAATCACCGCCGATGCAGGTTACGGAAGTGAAGAAAACTACGATTATCTGGAACAAGAAAATTTAACAGCATATGTGAAGTATAATACTTTTGACAAAGAGCAAGACAAAAAATACCAGCAAAAACACAAAACATTTAGCAAAGAAAATTTGTACTACAATCAGGAAGAAGATTATTATATATGTCCAATGGGACAAAAAATGAACAAAACCCATCAAAGTAAAAAAACTACAGAAGCTGGATATACCCAAAACATGAGTCATTACAAGGCACAAAACTGTCAAGGTTGTCCGCTTCGAGGTCAATGTTTTAAGGCTAAAGGCAATCGAAGTATCGATAGAAACCACAATCTGGAAAGGCACAAACAAAAAACCAGAGAATTATTATTAAGCGAAACGGGAATACAAAAACGCAAACAACGCTCGGCCGATGTAGAACCTGTGTTTGCACAACTCAAACACAATCATGGTTTTAGACGTTTTACGCTAAAAGGAATCAAAAAAGTAGATTTAGAGTTCGGATTAATGGCAATTGCACACAATTTAAGAAAGAAAATTGCAGCATAATTGAAAATCTTAGCTTGTTTATTTTTTTCTCAAGTAAAAAACCCAATAAAACACAAGAAATAAAAGGAAATAAAAAAACCGTCTCAATTTTTGTTTTGAGACGGCTTCTTTTTTTGTGTGTATCAAAGTAGACAGTGTGAGTAGCACGGTTGAGCACACGTATAGTAGAATTGACAGCGTGAGTAGTACAATTGAAAGTGTGAGTAGTGCAGTTGACAGCGTGAGTAGTACAATCTAACGCGTGAATAGCACAATTGACAGCGTGAATAGTACAATTTAGTGCATGAGTAGTACAATTGACAGCGTGAGTAGTGCAATTTAGCACATGAGTAGTACAATTTAGCGCATGAATAGTACAATTGTGGGGAGTAGTCATTAGATTGTGTAAACTCTGAATAGTCATTTGATTGTGTAATTTTAAATCAGTTGCAATACCTAACAGGTCTTGAAGACCTGTTAGGAATAATAAAGGTATTATTTTGAGTAAATTGTAAAATTTACTATTGTTTAAATTTTTACTTTTTTGAATTTGAGTACTCAAATTCCTGCGTCAATTTTGCGTGAATGATGGAAGTGGAGCTCTTTTTTTATTTTGTACTTCGACAATCTCAGTATGACAAAATAAAAAAAGCGGGAACGGACAGCATGACCCGAAGTTGCGAGAAGGAACGACGAAGCAATGAAGGGGCACGCCCAAAATAAAATTTTAAATAATTTGTTCTAAACACCAACTACTTTCCAAAGGAGAGGCGAGCGATTGTATTATTTTTACTTTTAGTTAAATCTATTATAGCATAAAAAAAGCCAGTATAATTTTAAAATTATACTGGCTTTTTTTATGCTATAATAGATTTAACTAAAAGTAAAAATAATACAATCGCTCGCCTCTCCTTTGGAAAGTAGTTGGTGTTTAGAACAAATTATTTAAAATTTTATTTTGGGCGTGCCCCTTCATTGCTTCGTCGTTCCTTCTCGCAACTTCGGGTCATGCTGTCCGTTCCCGCTTTTTTTATTTTGTCATACTGAGATTGTCGAAGTACAAAATAAAAAAAGAGCTCCACTTCCATCATTCACGCAAAATTGACGCAGGAATTTGAGTACTCAAATTCAAAAAAGTAAAAATTTAAACAATAGTAAATTTTACAATTTACTCAAAATAATACCTTTATTATTCCTAACAGGTCTTCAAGACCTGTTAGGTATTGCAACTGATTTAAAATTACACAATCAAATGACTATTCAGAGTTTACACAATCTAATGACTACTCCCCACAATTGTACTATTCATGCGCTAAATTGTACTACTCATGTGCTAAATTGCACTACTCACGCTGTCAATTGTACTACTCATGCACTAAATTGTACTATTCACGCTGTCAATTGTGCTATTCACGCGTTAGATTGTACTACTCACGCTGTCAACTGCACTACTCACACTTTCAATTGTACTACTCACGCTGTCAATTCTACTATACGTGTGCTCAACCGTGCTACTCACACTGTCTACTTTGATACACACAAAAAAAGAAGCCGTCTCAAAACAAAAATTGAGACGGTTTTTTTATTTCCTTTTATTTCTTGTGTTTTATTGGGTTTTTTACTTGAGAAAAAAATAAACAAGCTAAGATTTTCAATTATGCTGCAATTTTCTTTCTTAAATTGTGTGCAATTGCCATTAATCCGAACTCTAAATCTACTTTTTTGATTCCTTTTAGCGTAAAACGTCTAAAACCATGATTGTGTTTGAGTTGTGCAAACACAGGTTCTACATCGGCCGAGCGTTGTTTGCGTTTTTGTATTCCCGTTTCGCTTAATAATAATTCTCTGGTTTTTTGTTTGTGCCTTTCCAGATTGTGGTTTCTATCGATACTTCGATTGCCTTTAGCCTTAAAACATTGACCTCGAAGCGGACAACCTTGACAGTTTTGTGCCTTGTAATGACTCATGTTTTGGGTATATCCAGCTTCTGTAGTTTTTTTACTTTGATGGGTTTTGTTCATTTTTTGTCCCATTGGACATATATAATAATCTTCTTCCTGATTGTAGTACAAATTTTCTTTGCTAAATGTTTTGTGTTTTTGCTGGTATTTTTTGTCTTGCTCTTTGTCAAAAGTATTATACTTCACATATGCTGTTAAATTTTCTTGTTCCAGATAATCGTAGTTTTCTTCACTTCCGTAACCTGCATCGGCGGTGATTTCTTCTAACTCATTAAACACTTTTTCTCCAAAAGTTTCTTTAAGATTTTCTAAATGAGGTTTTAAGGTTTTTGTATCGGTTGGGTTTTGGTGTGTGGTGTAATGAACGATGATTTGATTTTGGGTTGATATTTGTTGATTATAGCCTGGTTTTAATTGTCCGTTAAGCATATGATCTTCTTTCATACGCATAAAAGTGGCATCGGTATCAGTTTTGCTATAGGAATTTCTGGTACCTAGAATTTCTTGTTGTTGTTCGTATTTTTCTAAATTGGCAACAAAATTTTTCTTGATATAATTGAGTTTGGCTTTGGCTTTTGTACTCGCATTTTCGTTTCCTGCTAGTTTGGCATCTATTTGTTCTACTGTCTTTTCGATAACTTCTTTGCTAATTTCTTTGAACTCTGGTGGTTCTGGATTATGGTGATCATTTTTGGCTATGCTTTGAGCATAAGACCATAAATCTTCCAATTGTCTTAGCATTTTGCCTTTATTGGTGGCAATACTTTTTCCCCATACAAATGTATATTTTCCTGCTTGGGCTTCTATTTTTGTGCCATCAGTATAAATTTGTCTTAAACTAATCAAACCTTCATCGGCAAGCATCAAAACTACTTGTTTGAAAATTTCTTTAAAACTATCTTGCAGTTTATTACTTCTAAATCGGTTTACGGTATTGTGATCTACAATGCTCATGGAACTTAACCACATAAAATTGATGTTCTCTCCAAGGGCTTGCTCTATTTTTCTTGACGAGTAAACATTGGTCATGTAGGAATACAACATTACTTTGAGTAACATTTTTGGGTGATAACTCGGATTGCCTTCTTTTTTGTAGGTTTTGATTAGTCCCTGAAGATTGAGTTGTTCAACTACTTGATCAACCACCCGAACTGGATGAGAAGTGGGAATTAAATCATCAAATGAATGGGAAAATAATGCCGTTTGTCTTTGATTATAGTCTCTGAAATTCATATCAATTATCTGTATATCAACACTATAAATATACGAATTAATGAAATAACTTCCAAATAAATCATAAAAAAACTGCCTCAGTTATGAGACAGCTTC
>JAYVGE010000080.1:0-4903 GCA_043772515.1 Flavobacterium sp.
CCGTAATTCAGCCAAGCTTTTGCCGCTTCAAATCCATATCCTTTTCCCCAATGTTGCTCTTGTAAGCGATAACCGATTTCGTAAAAATCGATATGATTGTTTTCTGTTTCGGTAATGTATTTGATTCCTGCCCAACCAATAGTTTCATGTGTTTCTTTGATTACTACAGCAAATCTTCCGATACCGTTTTGTTTGTATTGATTTCTGATATTGACAATATATTCTCGACAAACTTCAATTGAATTTACAGGTTTATTACCTAAATATTGATGCACATTTGGGTTACTATCCAAAAGAAACATTGCTTCATCATCTGTTGGAAGGAGTTCTCTCAAAAATAGTCGTTCGGTTTCTATAATCAAATTCATTTTATAAAGCTTTTAAATTTGAAATAACAATTCGAAATCCATCAGGATCAAGGAACATTTTTCCGTTTTCATTCCAATAAGGATTTTTTGAAGTCATGCTTAAAATGTTATTACAGACAAGATTGCTTATCAATATGTTATATTCTAAAACTGTTTTTGGATAAAGCACTGTAATATCATCTTCATCAAAAATATGATTGACTTTTGTTGCAGATTGTGTAAATTCAAAATGCCAATCCAAGCCTGATTTCCCAATAAAAACACCATCATAATTAGTATGATTTTGAAAGCCTCCTAGACGTTCAAAACCAAGAATATTGACATAAAAATATTCTATTTTTTCTAAATTATTAGTATGTCTTGCAACTCGTAAAACCATGACTAAGCTTTAATTTGATTCATGTGGTGTTCTAAATGCTCAACATAATCGTTCATTAGAAATTTTAAATCAATTACAGATTGATTATTCGTAATAATTTGATAATCGAGTGCCTTTTCATCAACAGATTTAAAAATTCTAATAATCTGCTTATTTAGTGAAAGCCAAAGCTGTGTCAATTCGCTGATATTCATTGTTTGATATTGATTCAAATCGACCAAATCATTTTGGCTATAAGGTCTCTGTAGATAAGGCTTTTGAAGGTAATTGATCTCTGTAAAACGAACTAAATTATGAATAGCTGAATCGATTAAATGTCCTAAGATTTCTTTTTTAGACCACTTGTTAGGTTTTTTTACTTCTAAAATAGCAGTATTAATTGTTGAAAAATACAAGGTGTTTTTTTCAAGTAATTCCTCAAATTTAAAGATTGTATTTTGCATTTAGATATTATATCGAAAGTTTGTTTAAAGTGTAAGTTATCAATTCATCAACCGCTTTATAGGGATCTTCGCTAAAAGTTCTCGTGGCGCGATTGGCAATAATCGCATTTAGCGAAAGTGCATTATGCCCTAGAAGTGCCGAAAGACCATAAATTGCTGCTGTTTCCATTTCGAGATTGGTAATTCGGTTTCCTTCAAAACTAAAATTATCCATTTTAGAATTTAAGTTGCCATCTTGAATGTTCAAGCGCAAAACGCGTCCTTGTGGACCATAAAAACCACCAGCTGTGGCGGTGATTCCTTTATGCATTTGGTCACTTTCTATTATTTTTTCTAATTTTTCGGAACAGGAAATCGCATATGGTTTTCCTTTTAGTAAATCCCAGTTGGTATGTTTTACAAAGGCATCTTCCATTTTTATGTTTGAAACTTCGTCAATCAAGTAGGAACGGAGCATATTGTCTAAACCCAATCCGAATTTTGATAATACAAAACTATCCACAGGAATATCGGCATGTAAAGAACCCGAAGTTCCAATTCTGATAATATTTAATGAAGTTAATTCTTGTTTTGGTTGTCTTGTTTCTAAATCAATGTTGACCAAAGCATCCAATTCATTAATAACAATATCGATATTGTCGGGGCCAATTCCAGTAGATAGTACAGTTATTCTCTTACCTTTGTAAAGACCTGTTTGGGTTTTGAACTCTCTTTTTTGGGTCGAAAATTCGATGTTGTCAAAAAACTGGGTTATTTTCTCTACACGATTCTGATCACCTACAAAGATGATGTCGTGAGCGATATGTTCTGGTCTTAAATTGAGATGATAGACACTTCCGTCTGGATTGAGTATTAGTTCTGATGATTGAATCATTTTTAAATTTATTTTACCTCACCTCAACCCGCTCCAAAGGAGAGGGAGCAGATGCTGGATATTGATTTTTTTGTTTGAAGCTTCAAGTAGCCGTTGCGAGGAACGAAGCAATCACACTAGCTTGAGTAAACATTGTGGATTATAGCAGTGGCTTAACCGAATGAGATTGCTTCGTTCCTCGCAATGACCATTAGCCTCCAACACGTTTTACTTTAAAGCCTTTTTCTTTTAGGATAGCCATTATTTTATCTCGATAATCGCCTTGAATGATGATGGAATCCTCTTTGAAACTACCGCCAACACTCAATTTTGTTTTGATTTCTTTGGCTAGAATTTTAAAATCTTCATCTGTACCTTCGTAGCCTTCGATTATAGTTGTAGCTTTTCCTTTTCGTTTTTCGAATTTGCAAATCATAGGTTCTTTTTGAACGTATAATTTATGTGCAACTGCTTCAATTGCTTCTTCTGGTCCCGATTCGTGATCTGGAAAAAGATTCTTTAATTGGTCTTTTATGTCCATATATTTTTTATTCTTAATAAAAATAAAAATCAAATTTAAAAAAAACAAATTCCAAATTCCAATTGTATCAATCATTGGAATTTGGAATTAGAGTTTATACAAACTAAGGGATTAGTACTTTAAAGGGTTTGTTTTCAAGGTGCTTTTATTCAAAAAAAGCTTACTATTCTTAAATCTATACCTACAAGGGCAAAAAAGAGCTTGCAGGATTACCCCTTGTTCTCCTACAAGGTCTTTTTTGCCCTTGTAGGTGTGTTTTTAAGTCCTTTTTTTATTCAAAAATCTTAATATGTGTAAACTCTATTATAGATTTGGAATTTATTTTTTAATTAAACCTAAGTCTACTAAACGTTCGTATAAATAATCCCCAGCTGTGATATTCTCAAATTTTTTAGGGTTTTCAGCGTCAATACAATTGGCTAAACAATCCAATTTCATATCACTTACGGGATGCATAAAAAACGGAACAGAATAGCGAGACGTTCCCCATAATTCTCTTGGTGGGTTTACCACTTGATGAATCGTAGATTTCAATTTATTATTGGTGTGGCGAGATAGCATATCCCCAACATTAATCACTAACTCATCTGGTTCTGCAATAGCATCAATCCATTTGCCATCATGATTTTGTACTTGTAATCCTTTTCCTTGCGCACCCATTAATAAGGTTATCAAATTAATGTCGCCATGTGCTGCTGCACGAATCGCATTGGCTGGTTCTGATGTGATAGGTGGATAATGAATAGGTCTTAGAATAGAATTTCCATCTTTGGCATATTGATCAAAATAAAATTCATCCAGACCAAGATGTAAAGACAAAGCTCTTAAGACATAAACTCCTGTTTTTTCTAGCATTTGATAGGCATCTTTACCTGCAATGTTAAAACGAGGAAGTTCATTAACCGTTACGTTTTCTGGATATTCTGAAACGTATTTTGAATTTTCGGATACATATTGTCCAAAATGCCAAAATTCTTTCAAATCACCTTCTTTTCTGCCTTTGGCATGTTCTGTTCCAAAAGAAACATAGCCTCTCTGGCCGCCAATTCCAGGGATTTCATAGCTGTGTTTTGTTTCTAATGGCAAAGCGAAAAATTTTCGAATTTCGCCATACAAATCATCAACTAATTGATCGTTTAAAAAATGCCCTTTGAGTGCTACGAAGCCAATGTCTTCAAATGCTCTACCGATTTCATTTACAAATTTTTGTTTACGTTTCGGGTCGTCCGAAAGGAAATCACGCAAGTTAACACTAGGAATGTTTTGCATACTTTTTTATTATTTTTTAATAACTTGAAGGTTTAAAACCTTGCTGATACAAATATAAATAATATTTTTAAACCATAATTCGAAAACGAACAAACAAAACAAAAAAATATAACAAAATAAGTTAAAACTGTTATATTTTTTTATCTTTGAACCACATAACAAAACCGAAAAAATGACCTTTGACCGAAAAAATCTCACCGACGATCAATTATTAGATCTTTACAAAAGGATACTAAAACCAAGACTAATAGAAGAAAAAATGTTGATCCTTATCCGTCAAGGAAAAGTGTCTAAATGGTTTTCAGGAATTGGTCAAGAAGCTATTTCTGTAGGAGTTACAGCCGTTTTGGACACAGACGAATACATTTTGCCTATGCACCGAAATTTGGGTGTTTTTACAGGAAGAAATATTCCGTTGTACCGTCTTTTTTCGCAATGGCAAGGAAAAGCCAATGGTTTTACAAAAGGACGAGATAGAAGTTTTCACTTCGGAACACAACACTATCATATTATTGGAATGATTTCTCATCTAGGGCCTCAATTGGGTGTTGCAGACGGAATTGCATTAGCCAATAAATTAAAAAAAAATGGTAAAATTACGGCCGTTTTCACTGGAGAAGGAGCGACAAGCGAAGGCGATTTTCATGAAGCGTTAAATATTGCTTCTGTTTGGGAATTGCCAGTTATGTTTGTGATAGAAAATAATGGTTATGGATTATCGACACCAACAAATGAACAATACCGTTGCGAAAACCTTGCCGACAAAGGAAAAGGGTACGGTATGGATAGTTATATTGTAGATGGAAACAATATTTTGGAGGTCTTTAATTTATTATCGGAATTAAAAACTTCGATGATTGCAAATCCACGTCCAATTCTATTAGAGTTCAAAACTTTTAGAATGCGTGGGCATGAGGAGGCGAGTGGTACCAAATATGTTCCGCAAGAATTGATGGATATGTGGGCTATAAAAGATCCTGTAGATAATTATAAAAAATTCTTGACAGAAAACGGAATCCTTTCTGCTGAATTTGATACAACTTTAAGAAG
>JAYVGE010000081.1:0-2054 GCA_043772515.1 Flavobacterium sp.
AAATATCTTCTTTGAGCTGGGTCTAACCAATAAGCCCTATCTCTCCAAGAGCCTCCCTTGTATACGCGAACTTGATCGTTTATCAGTGTTGTTCTCTTATTCGATTTGTCATACTTTCTTACCATATTGCCTAAACTGTCTGTAGATACATTTTGTATAGGCGAATTGTACATGGATTTTTTATCGTTATTTGATCCTGTGTCTACTGTGCCGAATTTATAGTATTTGGTAGATTGTTTGTCTCCATCTCTATAATTGATATTGTTACTTTTATCAAAATTTTGTCTCAAGTAAGTTTCATTTTCGTCAACAGGAACTTGGGCAATCTCTCCTGGATAATTTCTTGCCATTAATCTACCATTACTCAAAGTATCGTAAACAATGTTGTCTTTGGTGATAACTTCAATCTTGCCATCTTTTCCAATTTTGTTTTTGGTGTAAAGATTTCCTCTAAAATAATTAAAATCATTTGATTCATTATCAATTATAGGACGATAAACATCGGCAACCCATTCTGCAACGTTTCCTGCCATATCATACAAGCCAAAATCGTTTGCTGGATATTTTTTAACTTCATTTGTTATATCGGCACCATCATCAGACCAACCTGCAATTCCACCGTAATCTCCATTTCCTTGTTTGAAATTGGCCAATTGATCTCCTTTTGATAGTCTACTTCCAGAACGTGTGTATCCGCCTGACCAAGGGTATTTCTTTTGTCCTTTGTAGATATTATATTCTCTTTGTCCTACATCTGCGGCTGCTGCATATTCCCATTCTGCTTCTGTTGGGAGTCTGTATTCTGGTAATAGGATTCCTGTAGATCTTTGTGCATATACATTTTTGTCTTCAACAACCTTACCGTTTTTATCTGGTTTTGGGGATTTTCTAACTCCTTTTGCTCCTTTTAGAACAATTTCTTCATTTCCTCCAAAGGTTTTTGTTGGAGCATTTAAATATGTTTCGGTACTAAATGAACTTTCTGCAGAAACATCTAAAGTTTTGGCATTCTTTTTAAGGTATCCGTTTTTTTCTAGAACGGCTTCATTTACTCGATCTGTTCTCCATTTACTAAATTCAACGGCTTGTATCCAATTTACACCAACAACAGGGTAATTTGCATAAGCAGGATGTCTTAAATAGTTATTGGTCATCGTCTCGTTGTAACCTAATCTGTTTCTCCAGACTAGTGTGTCAGGAGATACTCCTTCGTATATGTTTCTATAGTTGTCTTCTGTAGGTGGGAAAACTTTTTTTACCCATTCTAGATATTCTAAATACATAAAATTGGTTACTTCGGTTTCATCCATATAAAAGGACTGAACGTGTTGTTGTGTTGGTGTATTATTCCAATCACGCATTACATCATCTTGAACTTTACCCATTGTAAAAGTTCCTCCTTCTACAAACACTAACCCTGGTCCGGCCACTTGTTTTCTCTTACTAGAAGCATTACTAAAACCTCCTTTTGCACCACTAACATCCCAGCCTGTTGCCCGAGAAGAGCTGTCTGATTTTGATTTTTTACTACAACTAGTAAAACCCATTACTAATGTCAAAGATAACATCAGTTTTAAGGCTATAATTTTATTTGTTTTCATACTTTATAGTAGGTAATAATTTAGGTGGTGCAATATAATAATTAACAATTAATTAGCAACACGATTTTAAAATTAAATTTCCGCACATTTTTAATAAATAAAACGACACATACAATAACGTATAATTTTACCGTTTATTACAATTTATAAGATTAAAATTTTTATTTTTACTTTTACCAATTTACTCACCGTTAATTACAGTATTAATGTCATTAAAATACTCTCTTTTGCTTTTTTTAACTTTAATTTCTTTTCTCTCTTTGGCCCAAACCAAAGGGAATGTTAACATCGAATGGCTTGATAAAACGGAAATGAATTTTGGCGATTTTAAAATAAACATACCTCAATTTGTAGGAAGTAGTTATCTTTATGACCCCGTGAAAAAGATGATTTTTTTGAATATAAACATCTCAGAAACAAATAAATTAAATAAAAAAATCATCTTTTTCACGG
>JAYVGE010000082.1:0-2051 GCA_043772515.1 Flavobacterium sp.
AGTGTTTATGCTAGTCCAAAATACAGATTCAACACAAAATTCTCAGTAGATCTCGCTTTCGATTATACCACTAAGAAAAATGACCGAGGATGGGTAGCCTTTGAGAATGATGATATTATTTTTGCTGAGAGAAATAGAGAAATTCTAGAACAAGATCTTACTGCAAAATATGCTATAAACAACACTATGACCATCAACTTAACCACAAGATATTACTGGTCTTACTCTAGCAATCATGCTTTTTTTACTTTGCAGGATGATGGACATTTAACTCCATATCCAACTTATACTGAAAATAAAGATCGAAATTTCAACTCTTGGAATTTTGATTTGTATTATTCTTGGTGGTTTGCTCCCGGCAGCGAAGTTTCTCTTTTATATAGAAATTCAGCATTACAAAGGGCAAATATTGTGGAAATGAATTTATCAGATAACTTAAAAAACATTTTTAACACCAATCTCAATCACATCCTATCGGTAAGCATTCGCTACTCAATAGATTACAATGTAGCAAAAAATATCTTTAAAAATTAAATGAATTTGTGTAACAATTTTCATTCTTAGAAGTCTATTAACCCAAACCTTTCTTATTCATAAATTTGCATCAGTTGGTTTTTATTAATTTTCAAAAACCAATTTGTTCATAATGAAAAGAGTACTTCTTATAAGTTTTTTATTTTGCTATATTATGGGCTTTTGCCAGAAGAAAAATTTGCAGACAAAATTTATATCCGAAAAGATAACTTTAGATGGTAAACTAGACGAAGCCATTTGGCAATCTGTTCCTGTTGCTACAGATTTTATAATGTTTCGGCCAGACAATGGCAAAGTAGTTCCCGAAAATAAAAGAACCGAAGTTCGTGTTTTGTATGACAACGAAGCCATTTATATCGGGGCATTAATGTATGACGATGAGCCCGGCAAAATTTTAAAAGAAATAAACAAAAGAGATGATTTTGGCACAGCCGATTTTTTTGGTGTTTTTATAAATGGCTACAATGACGGGCAGCAGAATTTTCAGTTTTTTGTGAATGCCGCAGACGGTCAAGCCGATTGCTTGGCAACAGACAGTAATGGAGAAGATTATTCCTGGGATTCTGTTTGGGACAGCAAAGCAGTTATTACTTCTTTTGGCTGGGTTGTTGAAATGCGTATTCCTTATGCTGCTTTGCGGTTTTCTAGTGAAAGCAAACAAACTTGGGGAGTCAATTTTTTCAGAGAAATAAGACGTGATCGTCAAAAATACTCATGGAACTTTATTGATTCTAAAATAGGAACCTTTACCCAACAAAATGGAACAGTAGAAGGTATAGAAAACATAAAAACACCTACCAGACTTTTCTTTTTACCTTACGCCTCTTTCTACACGTATGCCAATGCAGAACAAAAAACCTACGGAGAATTGAAAGGCGGATTGGATATAAAATACGGCATAAACGATGCTTTTACACTTGATGCGATGCTGATTCCGGATTTTGGTCAAACCAAATACGATAATCGGATTTTAAATCTTAGTCCATTCGAACAAAAATTCAATGAAAACAGAGGTTTTTTTACCGAAGGAACTGATTTATTCAGCAAAGGAAATCTTTTCTATTCCAGACGAATTGGTGGACCACCATCCACTTCACCCGAAAAGGAAAAAGATGAAGAGATTCTTGAAAAACCCACTAGCGTTGATTTGTATAATGCAACCAAAATTTCGGGAAGGACAAAAGGAGGTTTAGGCATTGGATTTCTAAATGCAGTTACAAAAAAAACATATTATACATTTAGAGACACCATTACTCAAGGAACACGTAGCGCTTTAGCAGAACCTTTGACTAATTACAATGTGTTGGTTTTTGACCAACGGTTTCATAAAAATTCATCAGTTTCTTTAATAAATACTAATGTAACCAGAAACGGTTCGTTTAGAGACGGAAACGTATCGGCCTTGGTTTGGGATTTAAACACCACAAAAAACACCTATAATTTATCTGGAAATTTTAAATACAGCTACGTAAACGAAATTGAAGACAAAAAAGGCATCAATACTTTGTTGAGTTTTT
>JAYVGE010000083.1:0-2051 GCA_043772515.1 Flavobacterium sp.
TTGAGTTGAATATGCATTCCTTTATCGTGTTAAGACCTCCGTGTGTAATCATCAAGTCACAATGCTCCAGAAGAGCTGGCTGAGCAACTTTATCAAATACCAGAATATTTTCTGGAATATTTAAGGTTTTAATCATGGCGGTTAATTGCGGAATTCCTGTTGAAATAATTAAAAGGTACTCTTGCTTTCTCTTTACTAAATTGACTAATTGTACAATGAAACGACCATAATCATTTACATTGTTTCCAGCCATTGTGCCAATTCCACAGTAAATAATCACCCTCCTCCCTTTATTAATATCAATTTGATGGACTAAAGAATCTTCTAGGACGGCATTTATCTTATTCCAATAATGAATAGAATACTCGAAGTGCCTGTCCTTCTTCCAAGGAAAATTAAATTTACCAGATATTAAATTGATGACTGGAATGTCTACTGGACTATCATAATCAGGAAAGGAGGTTTTAAAAGTGTAGAAAATCTTCAATTTTGCTTTTGTAATGAATCGGTCATGAAATTTTTCAGTGGTCAATCCCAAATAGGCAACATTATTTAAGTATCGACCAAAAATTTTTTTTATTATAATTTTCAACCAAAGCACCTCACATACTAAACTGGCAAATAAATTGTTTCTTTGAGGCACATAAGAGCTGCTCAACGGTGGTATCCCTTTATATTTACCTGAAGGCAACTTCGTATTTATGATATACACTCGTGATATTTTGATTTTGGCATAGGCATAGTAATGACTTAAATGTTCATCAATAAAGATGATTTGAGGATTAGTTTTTTCAATAATCTGATAAAGGTTGTGAACGTCATTGTTAAATTCTTTAAACCTTTTTTTGGCTTCCCTTCCATCCAAAATACTGCTAAGAAAAGCACCCATAAATCCACGAATCGTATTTGCACTATAAGTGGTCATATACCGAAATTCCGTGAATAGAAACTTTTCAGACTCAACAATCTCTCTACCACTAATATTCCCGGTAAATATGACTTTATAACCTTTGTTCCTTATTTCATCTGCTAACGGTAAGCAGGAAATATAGTGACTAGTGGCGGGTAACAATAAAAAAAGAGCAGTACTCACTTAATATATTATGATGTCTTTTCGTTTAGAAGTATAGTCGTGATGATTGTCAATTTCAGATAAAGTCAAATTACTAAGTATGGAAACAATTTCGGCAATGTCATAAAATTTTGGCACAGTAAATCCATCTATATAAAGAAAAGGAGTGTGAGGAATGAGTGAATCAATGCACCATTGACAATGTGAATCAACTTGATCAGCATATTTGGATTCATCGTTGGAGGGGAATTTTATTTTAAGAGCCTCATAATCTTTACTTGTATCACGAAACCAGTGACCCATAGCTTCTTTTACATTTTTATCATGATTGTATAGCGAAAGAAAATGCTGTACAACTTGTTTGGCTCCTTCGTGGCAGGCGTAAAAAATGATGCAAATTTTTACTTCTTGTGAGGTCTTGAGAACATCTTCGAGCTCTTTATGGATTTTAGAGCATGGAGAGCAGAATGGATTAGTTATAAAAGTAATTGTATGTTCTGCCAATGGATTGCCCAAAATTAAAGGCTCAATCTTATTAGCGTATGCAGAAATTCGCAACTCGCTTCTCAAACTATTCAGGAACAATTCTTTACTGGTTTTTAATTGACGGTACTGAAATTTCCATTTTTTATGTTCACTAGAATTTTTTATCAACGGACTCAATACAAAGAGCAAACTGCCTATGGCGAGATACATCAAAAAGGTATTGAATATTGAACTTATTCCTATTTCTGAATGAATAAAAGGATAAATTATAATAAAGTTAACCCACAACATTAGTTGAATTGAAAGGCAAAGAATACACCAAGCTTTTGCCACTCGCCATTGATAATAAATTGAGAATAGGGTATAGGGCAGGCTAAACATACTAAGCAAACTAAGTATGCTCAAGTAAGGTGAGGTGATGTTGCCAAAGCTTAATAAAATAATTATTAAGTTCGCCAAAAAAAAAGTAATGCCTATGTACGAAAAGCTTACA
>JAYVGE010000084.1:0-4883 GCA_043772515.1 Flavobacterium sp.
CATGCAAAATTTGACGAAGTTATTTTGGTCTTTTTCAAGACGAAATCCTTTAAGCAAAGGATGGGCGAGCAAAAGCGTTGGCTTTGAGTAGCAGGGCTATTCAAAGTTTTTTTAACAAGATTGCTTTGCTCCTCGCAACTCCTCGCAAGGCGAAAGATCGAGGCAAAACGAAGTTCACTGAACTCGTATGAAAATAGAAACATAGTGAAGTAATTACAGGGGTTATTTTGAAACATTTACTAAGGATAAAATTGTGGTTTATAAATTAAAAAAAAGCTATTTTCTACTCCATAATTCTACAAACAAAAAATTAACATAAAATTAAACATACTATTGCGAAAAATCCTAGTAGTATATTAGTATTTTTGAAGCTACGATAAACATAAAATTCCAAATATGCAACAACGTTCTATACAAACCCTTTTTATTTTTCTTTTTATTATTCCGATTGCATTTGCCCAGCAACCTCAAAAACCAAATTCGGTTGCGATTTACAACCAAATTCAGAAGTTAAATTTTTTGGGTTCTGTACTCTATGTTGCAGCACATCCCGATGACGAGAACACCCGTTTAATTTCCTATTTATCGACTGCAACAAAAGCCAGAACAGCCTATTTATCTTTGACACGCGGAGATGGAGGGCAGAATTTGATAGGAGCGCAATTACGCGAATTACTAGGAGTAATTCGAACCCAAGAACTTATCGAAGCCCGAAAAATTGACGGAGGAGAACAACTTTTTTCTCGAGCAAATGATTTTGGTTATTCTAAAAATCCTGATGAAACCTTACAAATTTGGGACAAAGAAAAAGTACTTTCCGATGTGGTTTGGGCAATTCGTAAGTTTAAACCCGATGTAATTATTAACCGATTTGACCATCGCACTCCCGGAACCACACACGGACACCATACAGCGTCAGCTATGCTAAGTATGGAGAGTTTTGAGCTGTCTAATAATCCGACTATTTTTCCAGAACAATTAAAATGGGTACAACCTTGGCAAACCAAACGACAATTTTTTAATACTTCTTGGTGGTTTTACGGAAGTAAGGAAAAATTTGATACCGCAGACAAAACAAATCTTATTGCCATACAAACTGGTATTTATTATTCGAATATTGGTAAATCTAATCAAGAGATTGCTGCTTTAAGTCGCAGTCGTCATCAATCTCAAGGATTTGGAAGCACTGGAAGCCGTGGCGAAGAAACCGAATATTTGGAACTGCTAAAAGGAGAATTTCCTAAAGACAAATCGTCTCTTTTTGAAGGAATTGACACTTCTTGGAATCGCGTAAAAGGCGGAAAACCCATAGGAGAACAACTAACTAAAATTGCCTCACAATTCGACACCAACAACCCATCGGCTAGTATTCCTGCTTTGGTAAAAGTCTATTCGATGCTACAAACTTTAGACGAAAAGCACTGGGTTCCTATGAAATCATTGGAGATAAAAGAAATAATTGCCGCATGCTCTGGTTTGTATCTCGAAGCAGTAGCACAAAATGCAGAAGCAACTCCAGGTAGTCTTGTAAAACTAAAATTGGAGGCCATTAACCGAAGTACACAACCCATGCAATTGGTACGGCTAGTCACTTTGCCAGAACAAAAAAGTATTCTTGAAAATAGAGATCTAAAAAACAATAGTTCGCAAATCATTCCTATCGATTTGCAACTTCCAGAATCCCTAGAATACACCGAGCCTTATTATTTGAAAGAGAAAGGCACACTCGGAATGTACACCGTTGCTAATCTAGAAAATATCGGAATTCCAGATATAATTAGAAACGTAAAAGTGATTTTCTATGTTTTAATTAATGGATTAGAAATTCCTTTTGAACGCAACGTAGTCTATAAATATACCGATGACGTAAAAGGAGAAATGTACAATTATCTCGACATTGTTCCAGAGATTACCACTGCCATTATAGACAAAGTAGTCTTGTTTAATGACAACAAAAGTAAAACCATTGCCGTAAAAGTAAAAGCAGGAAGAGAGGCTGTAAAAGGAGATTTACAACTAGAATTACCCAAAAACTGGATGGTTTCTCCAAAATCTATTCCTTTCTATTTAGAAAAAAAAGATACCGATCAAGTGTTTTATTTTGATGTAACTCCTCCAAATAAAGCCGAAGAAGTAATCATAAAAAGTGTCGTAACTATAGGCAATAAGCAGTATGACAAAGAACAAATTGTAATTAATTACAACCACATTACAAAACAACAAGTTCTAAAATCTGCCGAAGCAAAATGCATTAGAATCGATCTAAAAACCAATGGAGAAAAAATTGGTTACATCATGGGAGCAGGCGACGAAGTCCCTAAAAGCCTGATACAAATGGGGTATTCTGTTACCCTACTCCATCCCGAAGAAATTAGTCCCGAGAATCTAGAAAAACTAGACGTGGTGATAACCGGAATCCGTGCATACAACATCGTTCAGGTACTAGCCAACAAACAAAACATTCTTTTTGATTTTGTAAAACAAGGCAAAACAATGTTGGTGCAATACAATACCGCCGATGGCATTGTAACACCAAATATTGCTCCATATCCTTTAAAAATATCCCACGATCGGGTCACAGAAGAGCATGCCCAAGTGCATTTCTTAGCACCCAATCATCCCGTTTTAAATTACCCTAACAAAATTACAACCAAAGATTTTGAAGGTTGGAAACAAGAACAAGGTTTGTATTATCCGAGCGAATTCGACAAAGCCTTCACTCCTATTTTGTCTGCCAATGACAAAGGGGAGACTCCAAAAAATGGTGCTTTATTAATCGCTCCTTATGGCAATGGGTATTATATTTACACTGGTTTAAGTTTTTTTAGAGAATTACCCGAAGGTGTTTCTGGCGCCTTCAAACTATTATCCAATATTATTTCGCTAAAAACTCCAGTAACGATTCCATCTCAAAAAATAAAACCCTAATTCGCTTAAAAATGAAAATAAAAAAAACAAAAATCTGGAAGAAAGATTATACTTGGGTGTTACTTGCCAATGCCATTTATATTCTAGTTTTTTATCTAATAATGAAATTATACTCGTAAACTATGCAACTATTTGATTGGATTGTACTTATTGTTACTTTACTCTTTATCGTAATTTATGGCTCTTGGAAAACCAAAGGAGGCAAAAACGTAAAAGATTTTATTTTAGGCAATCACGAAACTCCGTGGCATGTCGTGGGACTTTCGGTGATGGCGACACAAGCCAGTGCTATTACTTTTTTATCGACACCTGGACAAGCCTACCATGACGGAATGGGTTTTGTACAGTTTTATTTTGGATTGCCTATCGCCATGGTTGTAATCTGCGTAACTTTTATCCCAATATACCACAAGTACAAAGTCTATACTGCTTATGAATACCTAGAAAAGCGGTTTGATCTAAAAACCCGTTCCCTTGCAGCAATTCTTTTCTTAATTCAGAGAGGATTAGGAACTGGACTTACCATTTATGCACCCGCCATTATTTTATCGGCTTTGTTGGGCTGGAATCTTACTTATATGAACATCATAATTGGTTTTTTGGTAATCATTTATACTTTTTCTGGAGGAACAAAAGCCGTAAACGTTACTCAGAAACAACAAATGTTTGTGATAATGTCGGGAATGTTCATCACTTTTTTTCTCATTCTACATTATTTACCCAATGATATGACGTTTTCGAATGCTTTGCATATTGCTGGAGCCAATGACAAAATGAATATTGTTGATTTTTCTTTTGATCCAGAAGAGAAATATACTTTTTGGAGCGGAATAACAGGTGGGTTTTTCTTGGCGTTGGCTTATTTTGGTACCGATCAATCTCAGGTAGGGCGTTATTTATCGGGTAAATCTGTTCGAGAAAGCCAAATGGGTCTAATTATGAATGGGCTATTAAAAGTACCTATGCAGTTCTTTATTTTACTAACAGGAGTAATGGTTTTTGTTTTCTTTCAATTCAATCCAGTCCCGTTAAATTTCAATCCAAATAACAAAATAATTATAGAAAATTCGCCTTATAAAAAAGAGTATCACCAACTAGAAGAAAAACTAGGTATTTTATCAGAAGATAAAAAAGTGGTAAACTTATTGTACATCGATCAACTTAATCAAGATTATGATAATCCTGCATTAAGGAAAGAATTGGTGGCGTTGTCTAATAAAGAAAAAGATCTAAGAGATCGAGCCAAAGAAATTATTTTGAAAGCCGACAGCAATAGTGAGACCAATGATAAGGATTACGTTTTTTTTCACTTTATCCTTAATTATTTGCCCAAAGGACTCATCGGATTGTTACTGGCTGTAATTATATCGGCTGCCATGTCCTCTACCGCTTCTGGACTGAATGCATTGGCTTCGACAACAGCAATAGACATTTACAAACGTAACTTAAAAGCCGAAAAATCAGAAAAACATTATCTTTATGCAACAAAATTCTTTACCTTACTATGGGGAATCATTGCTATCCTTTTTGCTTGTGTTGGCACGCTATTCGAAAATTTGATTCAACTTGTAAATATTATAGGATCTATATTTTACGGAACCGTGTTGGGGATTTTCTTAGTTGGTTTCTACTTTAAACAAGTACACTCCAAAGCTGTTTTTAGCAGTGCCGTTATCAGTCAGCTTGCCATATTTATAATTTATTATTACACCAATCTCATTTATCCAAGTGGAGAAGAAATTCTAGGGTATTTGTGGCTCAATTTTATTGGTGCCTTACTAACAATTGTGTTGTCGATGTTGCTGCAATGGACTGTTTTTAGAAAAAACAACAGCTACTCTGCAGCATAATTATCTTATCGTAAATCATCTAATCTGTATAAATCTGCGTGCCATTTTTGCGCAGATTTCACAGCATTTTTTTTAATACAATTTGTCGTGTAGTCCTCGAAACTG
>JAYVGE010000085.1:0-4880 GCA_043772515.1 Flavobacterium sp.
GAGCTAAATTTTCGAAAAATAATGTATTCTGAAAAGGGGCTATCATACCGCTTGACACAGTGTTGCCATTAGTAAGGTTTACTAATTTATAAAAGCTTGGGTCTGCTTGGTCTTTAAAGATTTGAATTGTTATTCTTCCGTCGTTTTTGTCTAATGTACTTGTGTTGTTAGTCTGTAAAAGATTAATCATTGTAGGGATGCGGAGGAATAAATTAAAATAAAAGACAGTAATAACACCCAGATTATTGACACATGCATAAACGATTTGCTGACTGCCATTTGGTTGATAACTTCCAGGATTGAGAATTGCGTTGGCTTTTTTTGTTGCGTCACTAAGAGTTAAGTGGTAGCTAATTACAGTTTCGTTGGGATTTAGTTGGCCTATTAAATACGGATATTGACGGTTTAGGTCAAAAATGTTTCCAAAACATTCTGATTTTAGATCGGCAATTTGCGCAGAATTTGTAACTCTTATTGCAACTTTTCCAGCAGTACAATTTGTTGGGACCGATTTTTGACAGATTTGATAAGCTACATCATAAACTCCAGAAATAGTTCCTGCTGCAATAGTTATGGTTCCATTTGAGTTCAAAGTAAAACCAGTTGGTGCCATAATTGTTGTCAAGTTTATGTCAGATGGTTTTACGATCGAGCCATTGAGCAGGTCGTTTGCCAAAACAGAATCAGTGGTGCCACCTGTTGTTCCTGTTAAGGATAAATTGAAGTTGTCGCCTATTGCTTGAATTTGCGCATAGAATGTAAAGGACGTCGAAAGAAACAAAAAAAGTAAAATTTTCTTCATAGGTATATATTTGTTAAAAATAGCTTAATAGCAAATGTATTAAATATAATTGTAAGAGAATGATTTATTTTAAATACAAATAATGATTAAAATAATCGATAATTCCTTTGCCTTTCATCAAGATGTCGGCTCCAATAATACCATGAACGGTTTTGGCTTTGTGTTGCAATAAAGCTTGATTTACATGCGATAAATCGAAAATGACTAGGCTGATATTCGAATCTTTCCATTTCCCTAATTGTAACTTGTTTTTCTTCGCAATTTGGGTCTGCATTCCCGTTGCTCATGCCCCCGAGGCTTTGGTTTTTGATTCTTTGGCCTCTAATAAAAATAGATCGACGCTTTCGAAACCGACACAACTACTCGATGCGCCAGTATCGAGAATAAAATTACCTAATACGCCATTGATTTTTACTTTAATCAGAAGGTGTTGGGTTTTGATAATCTTAAATTTTATTTTTTTGTAGTTTTCTTTTTTTAGAATTTCGTGTAGATTTTTCATAGATTTAAGATAAAATTCAAAAGTAACCTAAAAAGCCAAGAATCTAAAAGTCTAACAATTCAAAATGGTAACTTTGCTACTTTTAAAAACTGTGAAATGACAATTACCGATACCCATACGCATCTTTATAGCGAAGAATTTGATCAAGATCGAAACGAAATGATACAACGAGCTATAGAGGTTGGAGTTTCTCGTTTTTTTATTCCAGCGATCGATTCGGCATGTACCGATGCCATGTACGAGTTAGAAAAGAATTATCCCAACAACGTATTCTTAATGATGGGTTTGCATCCCACTTACGTGAAAGATAATTATATAGAAGAATTAAAACATGTAGAAGACCAATTGTCCAAAAGAAAGTTTTTTGCGATTGGCGAAATCGGAATCGATTTGCATTGGGATAAAACCCATTTGCGAGAGCAACAAATCGTTTTTAGAAAACAAATTCAATGGGCAAAAAAATACAAATTACCAATAGTTATCCATTGTCGAGAGGCATTCGACGAAATTTTTGAAATTCTTGAACAGGAAAAGTCAGCCGATTTATTCGGAATTTTCCATTGTTTTTCGGGAACTTACGAGCAGGCTGTCAAGGCTATTTCGTACAATATGAAACTTGGGATAGGAGGAGTAGTAACTTTTAAAAACGGAAAAATTGATCAGTTTTTAAATCAAATCGATTTGAAGCACCTTGTTTTAGAAACAGATGCGCCCTATTTGGCTCCAATCCCTTTTCGCGGAAAACGCAATGAAAGTAGTTATTTAGTAAATGTAGTGGTCAAGTTAGCCCAGATTTATTCACTTTCAGAAACGGAAATAGCTACAATCACTACTCAAAATTCGGTTGCTGTTTTTGGTATTTAGATCAGTTTAGCTTGTACTTTAATATTTTTTTTGTTCTTTTGTTCCCACCAAAATAAATAACCATAATGCAGAAATTTGACGCGATTCGACCGTTTTATGATTCCGAAATAAACGAGGCAATTCAAAATGTTGTTAATCATCCGATGATGAAAGCGCTTATGAACTTTTCTTTTCCAGAACTAGAAGATGAAGTTTGGAAAGAACAACTCAAAAAAACGCATTCTATTCGTGATTTTCAGTGTAATTTTATATATCAATCGGTTCAGAAAGTTTTAGAGAAAAGCTCTGAGGGATTGACTACTTCTGGTTTTGAGAAATTAGAAAAAAACACTTCATACCTGTTTATTTCCAATCATCGAGATATTCTTTTAGATACAACTTTATTAAATGCGGCTTTATTCGAGCACGGATTAACAATGACTGCTTCGGCTATCGGGGATAATTTGGTCAAAAAATCTTTTCTGAATGTTTTGGCGAAATTGAATCGAAATTTCTTAGTGCAACGCGGATTAGCTCCTCGAGAAATGCTGCAAAGTTCGAAGTTATTGTCGGAGTATATCGGTAATTTATTGCTACACGAAAATCGTTCGGTTTGGATAGCGCAACGAGAAGGAAGAACAAAAGACGGAAATGATGTCACTAATCCAGGTGTTTTGAAAATGGTAGGAATGGGTTCTGATGAGCCAAAATTGATGGATTATTTCAAAAAAATAAAAGTTGTTCCTGTTTCCATTTCTTACGAATACGACCCGACAGATGCTTTGAAAATGCCACAATTAATGGCCGAAGCCAATAACGAAATCTACATCAAAGAGAAAAACGAAGATTTTATGACGCTTTTGAGTGGTATCATGGGGCAAAAAAAACGGATCCACATTCATATCGGAGATGTTTTGGACACCGAAATCGATACTATAGTTGCTCAATTCGATAATCAAAACAAACAAGTACTAGCTTTAGCGCAAGCGATTGATGATTCGGTGCTAAGTAATTATAAGTTATGGCCTACAAATTATATAGCTTACGATATTGTGAATAAATCGGATGCCTTTTCGCATTTATACACAGAAGATGAAAAATCTCTTTTTGAACGCAGATTAGAGATGCGTATAGATGAAGAAAATCCTATTGCTTTAGAGGGTTTTTTAGCGATGTATTCGAACCCAGTTGTTAACAAAATAAAATATCCGAATGCAATCTAAAGCTAGAATTCTGCTAATCTATACTGGAGGTACCATTGGTATGCGGAAGGATTTTGAGACAGGGGCCTTAAAGGCATTCAATTTCAGTAAGCTGTTGCATAGAATACCCGAATTAAAACAATTGGATTGCGAAATCGAAACTTTCTCTTTTGAGCACCCGATAGATTCTTCGAACATGAATCCGCAGGAATGGGCAAAAATTGCCACTGTTATAGAAGAAAAATATGTTGATTTTGATGGATTTGTGGTACTTCATGGCTCAGATACTATGTCGTATTCTGCTTCTGCATTGAGTTTTATGCTCGAAAATTTAGATAAACCAGTTATTTTTACGGGTTCGCAATTGCCAATTGGTGATCTGCGTACCGATGCCAAAGAAAATTTAATAACGGCAATTCAAATTGCTTCATTGCAAGATAATGATAAGCCAGTTATTCGTGAGGTTTGTCTCTATTTTGAATATAAATTGTACAGAGGTAACAGAACTACAAAAATAAATGCAGAACATTTTAAGGCGTTTACGTCTCCCAATTACCCAGATTTGGTAGAATCTGGGGTACATCTTAAATTGAACTCAGACTTGTTTTTGCCTTTAAAAAAAGGTAAAAAACTATTGGTTCATAAAAAGCTAGATACCAATGTTGCTGTCGTAAAAATGTTTCCAGGAATTAGCGAAACGGTATTGTCTGCCATTTTGGGAATCTCCTCTCTTAAAGGAATTATTCTAGAAACCTATGGAGCTGGAAATGCTCCCACAGAAGATTGGTTTATAGTTCTTTTGAAAAATGCGATTGCGCACGGATTGCATATCGTGAATGTAACACAATGTTCTGGCGGAAGTGTTAGTATGGGGCAATATGAAACGAGTACTGCTTTAAAAAAAATTGGAGTTATTTCTGGTAAAGACATTACAACCGAAGCGGCAATTACGAAGTTAATGTATTTATTAGGGAGCGATTGTCCTGAAAATGAATTCAAAACGAATTTTGAAACTCCTTTGCGCGGGGAAATGGTATAATATTCCTTTTTTTATTTCTCTAGTTCGTTTTTTTTCATGTTCTTTGCAAACCTAAATAAAAATAGAGAGGTGGCCGAGTGGCTGAAGGCGCACGCTTGGAAAGCGTGTATATGGCAACATATCGAGGGTTCGAATCCCTTTCTCTCTACAAGTCAAAACCCACTTTACTATAGTGGGTTTTGTCGTTTTTATCAGTGTCACTTTTTGAAAGTTTATTTTGTAGATTAGTTTTAGAAAACCATCAATATCTTATATTTGTACTGTTGTTTGATAGGCAAAGCGTTTGCTTATTTTAAATGGAATGCAGAGAAATCTTAAAATCGAAAGCCAATATGCGATACTATTTTAGTTGTTTTTTTTTCTTTACAGTTGCTGTTGTTTTTTCGCAAGACAAAGTTAGCCTAGAAAAAGCACCAGATGTAAAAATTGATTCTCTTTACAGAGAAGACCAGTTTTATATTGCATTTACCTATAATAGGCTGTTAAATAAGC